>NZ_LFVW01000386.1:0-11328 GCF_001182915.1 Kitasatospora sp. MY 5-36 | reverse complement strand
GCTCGGACTCGGCCCAGCCGCCCGTGACGTGCTCCCGCCCGTGCACCCCGCCGCACCCAGCGCCAGCGCTGCCGCCGCGCCCGCCCGCAGCACCCCGCGCCGGTCCGGACCCCGGCCGCCGTCTCCACCCGTCATGCCGTCAGTATGCGGCTACGGCAGCTCCGGGGGCCGCAGGCCGTAGCGGCCCTCCTCGGTCCGCACGATCCAGTCGGGCTCGCCGAGCTTCGCCCGCAGCACCGCCATCGGGTACCTCAGCTCGTGGGGGTGGAGCGACGCGTCGTAGACCTTCCACAGGATCGTGTCCGGCGCGTGCACGCCCTCGCCCAGCGCGATCAGGCCGCGCAGCAGCTTGACGTCCGAGCGGTGGAGCCGGACCTCACGGCCGTCCACGGTGACGACCTGGGTGTCCAGGTCGATGACGAGGCGCCCGTCGAAGGCGGTCAGCGAGCCCTGCGGCTCCAGGACCACGCCGAGGTGCCGGCGGATCCAGTCCGCCCCGGCCTGTTCGTCCACGGGCCGGGCGCCCGCCGCGTTCTCCTGCTCCACGCCCGGCAGCCTAACCGGCGGCGCCCCGCGCCGACCAGGCCGCGCTCCAACCGGCCAGCTCGGCCGGGCGGTTGGTGATGATCCCGTCCACGCCCGCCGCCGCGAGCACCTGCCAGCGGGCGGGCCGGTCGACCGTCCAGACGTTCACCGCCACCCCGGCGGCGTGCAGCTCCCCGACCACGCCGGGGCGGGCGGACAGCGCGTCGTCCGCGAGGTTGTAGGCGGCCAGGCCGAGGTCGCGGGCGACCGCCACCGGGTCGGCGTCCGGGGTGGAGCGCAGCAGGCCGAGCGGCAGCTCGGGGGCCAGCTCGCGGGTGTAGCGCAGGGCGTCCACCTCGAAGCTCTGGACGAAGACCCGGCCGGTCATGCCGTGGTCGCGCACCTCCTTGACGATCCGGGCGACCTCGTCGCGGCTGTGCGGGCCCTTGATCTCCAGCAGGAGGCTGCCGCCTCGGGTGCGCAGGTCCTCCAGCTGGGCGGCCAGGGTCGGCAGCCGGGTGCCCGCGTACGCGGGGGCGAACCAGGAGCCGGCGTCCAGCGCGTCCAGCTGGGCGGCGGTCAGCTCGCGGATCCGGCCGGTGCCGTCGGTGGTGCGGTCCACCGTGTCGTCGTGCAGCACGTACGGGACGCCGTCCCTGCTGGGCTGGACGTCGTCCTCGATCCACTCGGCGCCGGCCCGCCGGGCCACCTCGTCGGAGACCAGGGTGTTCTCGGGCGCGGCGGAGGAGGCACCGCGGTGCGCGTACACGGTCGGCGGCGCACCGGCCGGGCGCAGCCGGACGGCGGACGGTCGTGCCGGTGCCCCGGTGAGCGCGACGGCGCCGAGGGCGGCCCCGAGCAGCGCGGCGACGAGGACGGCCCGTCGGGTGTAGGGGTGCCGGGGGTGCCGTTGGGGTGTCATGTCCCGCACGCTACGGTCGGCGGGACGCGCCCCCGCCACCGACACCGGTGTGCCCGGCCGACATGACGACGGACGGCGGAACGCCCGGCCACCCCTCCCCCAACGCGGCCCCAGCCCCCACCCTCATGGACATGTTCGAATCACTGGCGGTCAGGCCGGTTCAGTAGCGATCATGACCGGCATGACGTCCGACAGCACCGCCACCACCGCAGCCGCCGCCGGCACCTGGAAGCTCGGCGACCGCACCGTCCACCGGATCGGCTTCGGCACGATGCGCCTGCCGCAGACCGGCCCGGCACTCGTCCCGCACGCCGTCCCGCGCGACCGTGAGCAGGCGCTGCGGGTGCTGCGCCGCGCGGTCGAGCTGGGCGTCAACCACATCGACACGGCGGCCTTCTACTTCTCCCCGCTGCGCTCCGCCAACGAGCTGATCAACCGGGCGCTCGCGCCGTACGCCGACGACCTGGTGATCGCCACCAAGGTCGGCCCCGGCCGCGGCATCGACGGCGAGTGGGTCGAGCACGCCCGCACCCCCGCGCGGCTGCGCGCCCAGGTCGAGCAGAACCTGCGCCAGCTCGGCCGCGACCACCTCGACCTGGTGAACCTGCGCATCCTCGGCACCGACTCGGTCACCGAACGCTTCGGCGCACTGGCCGAGTTGCGCGAGGCCGGGCTGATCCGGCAGCTGGGCCTGTCCAACGTCCACCCGCACCAGCTCGCCGAGGCTCAGGCCATCGCGCCGGTGGTCTGCGTGCAGAACCCGTACGGCATCGGCGCCACGCCGGAGCAGGACGAGCTGCTGCGGATCTGCGGGGAGCAGGGCATCGCCTTCGTCCCCTTCTACGCGATCGCCGGGGCCGGACGGCAGGACGGCGCCGGGGAGGCCGAGCCCGCCCAGGTCCGGGCGGTGGCCGAGGCACGCGGGGCGAGCACCGCCCAGGTCCGGCTGGCCTGGACGCTGCACCGCGGCCCGCACGTGCTGGCCATCCCGGGCACCGGCGACGTGGCGCACCTGGAGGAGAACATCGCCGCCGGGGCGCTGCGGCTGTCGGCGGAGGAGCTGGCGCTGCTGGACGAGGCCCACGCGGGCCGGGCCCACGCGGACGCGGCCCCCACGGGCTGAGCCGGAACCGGGCGCGGCCCCGGTGTGTCACTCGGGACGACATGATCTTCGTCCCTCCCGAGGAGTCCCACGGCATGACCGACACCGCCACCCGCTACCTCTACCTGGCCCGCCACGGCGAGGCCGAGTCCCACGGCGACGACAGCGGACTCACCGCCGCCGGGCGCCGGCAGGCCGCGCTGCTGGGCCGGCGGCTGGCCGGCCGCCCGGTCTCGGTGCTGCACCACGGCCCGCTGCCCCGGGCGGCCGAGACCGCGCGGCTGGTCGCGGAGCAGCTGACCGGCGTGCGGCCGGAACCCTGTGAGGAGGCCGGGGACTTCGTTCCGTACGCGCCCGCTCGGGACGAACTGCCCGACGACAGCGCGCGGTTCCTGCTGGACTTCCTCGGGGGCACCACGGCGGCGGAGCGGGAGGAGGGCGCGGTGCTGGCGCGGCGGGCCGTCGAACGGTTCACCGGGCCGGTGCCGGGCCGCGAGGAGCGGCACGAACTGGTCGTCACCCACGCCTTCCTGGTCGGCTGGCTGGTCCGGCACGCCCTGGACGCCCCGGCCTGGCGGTGGCTCGGCGTCAACGCCGCCAACGCGGCGCTGACCGTCCTGCGCTACACGCCCGGACGGCCGCCCGCCGTCCTGCTGCTGAACGATCAGGGCCACCTGCCGGAGGAGCTGCACTGGACCGGCTACCCGCCCCAGTACCGTTTCTGACGATCGGTCAACCACTGCTCAAGGGAGGCTCGAAGGCCCGTCGACAGGAATATGCAGACCGGTCTACTATCGCCGCATGGGAGTCAAGGGTGAGGAGACCCGGGCCCGGCTGATCGCCGGCACCAGGGAACTGATCGAGGCGCAGGGCTACTTCGGGACGGGACTCAACCGGATCGTCGCCGCCACCGGCGCCCCGCGCGGCTCGCTCTACTTCCACTTCCCCGGCGGCAAGGACCAGTTGGTGGCCGCCGCGCTCACCCAGGCCGGCCAGGAGGTCGAGGCGCTGCTCGCCTCCCTGGCCGGTGAGGGCGCCGGCACCGTCACCCTCGCCGGGCGGCTGATCGACGCCTTCGCCGAACGACTGGAGCGCTCCCGGTACACCAGCGGCTGCCCGATCGCCACCGTCGCCCTGGAGGTGGCCGGCACCAACGAGGCGCTGCGGGCGCTCTGCGCCGAGCTGTACGCGGGCTGGCAGCGGATCCTGGCCGACCGACTGGAGGGCGAGGGCTTCGGCCCGGCGCAGGCCCGGGTCGCCGCCGGGCAGACCCTCGCCCTGGTGGAGGGCGCCGTCCTGCTCGCCTCCGTCCGGCGCGGCCCCGAACCGCTGGACCACGCCCGGCAGGCCGTCCGGCGGCTGCTCGGCGCCACGCAGGACCACGCAAGCGCCACCTGAACCCGAACACCGGACGGGCGACGGGCCGGCCGGACCGGGGACGACGGCCTGCGGAGCGGAGCCTCAGCGGCCGGCCGGATCCCGGTAGACGAGCTCCCCGCCCTGCCGGGCGGCGAGCTCCGCGATCAGGCCGTGGTCGGGCGACAGCGCACACGCGGGATCGGTCCGCCCCGGGTCGCCGGTGAGGGCGAAGGCCTGGCAGCGGCAGCCGCCGAAGTCGACCTCCCGGAGGGCGCAGGAGGCGCAGGGCTCGGGCAGCCAGTCGGTGCCGCGGTAGGCCCGGAAGGCCGACGACTCGGACCAGATCCAGGCGAGGGCGTGGTCGCGGACGTTCGGCAGGTCCAGTGGGAGGTCGTAGGCGGCGGGGCAGGGCAGGACCCGGCCGTCGGGGGCGACGGTCAGGGAGACCGCGCCCCAGCCGCCCATGCAGGGCTTCGCGACGCCGTCGAAGTAGTCGGGGACGACCCAGACGAGTTCGACGCCGGTCCGCCGCCGTCGGCGCTCGACCGCCTCCCGGGCACGGTCCAGCTGGTCCCGGGTGGGCATGAGGGCGGCCCGGTTGGCCAGTCCCCAGCCGTAGAACTGCGTGTTGGCGAGTTCGATGCGCACCGCGCCCCAGGCGATGCCGAGGTCCACGATCGCGTCGATGTCGTCGAGGTTCAGGCGGTGCAGGACGACGTTGAGGCCCAGCGGCAGTCCGGCCTCGCGGACCAGCGCGGCGGCCCGCTCCTTCGCCGCGAACGACCGGCGTCCGGCGATCAGCTCGGAGGAGGCGGCGTCGGCGCCCTGGACGGAGAGCTGGACGCTGGGCAGCCCGGCCGCGGTCAGCGCGGCCAGCCGCTCCCGGGTCAGGCCGAGTCCGCTGGTGACGAGCTGGGCGTAGATCCCGGCGCGGTCGGCCCCCGCGACGATCTCGGTCAGGTCGCGCCGCAACAGCGGTTCGCCGCCCGACAGGTGGACGTGCGCGACCCCGAGTTCACCGGCCTGCGTCAGCACGTCAAGCCACTGATCTGTCGTCAGTTCTGCTCTGCGGGCGGTGAGTTCGATCGGGTTGGAGCAGTACGGGCAGCGCAGGGGGCAGCCGTGGGTGAGTTCGGCCAGCATGGCCCAGGGCGGGTTCACCGCAGCCATCCCCGCTCCTTCAGGTCGTCGAGGAAGACCACGACGTCGTCGGCCCCCTCGGCCGGGAACTCGGTGGTGATCTCCGGTACGGTCCGGGTGCCGTCGCACAGTCCGACGATCGCGGCCGCCTCGGCACTGAGGACGACGATGCGCTCCGGGACGACCAGCAGCGTGCTGTTCCGCACCGGGCAGTGGCGCAGCCGCGCGTACCCGCTCAGGGCCGGTCGCCAGGTCACGCCGGGGCCCGTTCGACGGCGTCGAGGAGGGTCCACAGCAGCTCGCACTTGTAGGAGAGCGCCGCGATGGCGGCTTCCTGCTCGGCCCGGGTGCGGGCCCAGGACAGCACCAGGGACAGCGCCTCGTCGCTGTCCCGGCGGCCCTGGCCGACGCGGGTCCTGAAGTAGGCGAGGCCCACGGGCTCGATCCAGGTGTAGTGGCGCTCGAAGGCGGCGATCCGGGTGGCCATCAGGTCCGGCGCGAACAGTTCGGTCAACGAGGCGGCCACGGCCTCCAGGGGCGTGCCGTGGCGGCAGAGGTTGACGTAGCCGTCGACGGCGAGCCGCACTCCGGGCAGCACCCCGCGGCCCGAGAGCAGGTCGGCGCGGTCGAGCCCGGCCGCCTCGCCGAGCCGCAGCCAGCGCTCGATGCCGCCTTCGTCGCCGTCGCCGCCGTCGTGGTCGGTGATCCGGCGGATCCACAGCCGGCGCAGGGCGGGGTCCTCCAGCTTGGCGAGGATCAGCGCGTCCTTGACCGGGATGTGCCGCTGGTAGTGGAACCGGTTGAGGATCCAGGTGCGCAGCTCCTCCGGCAGCAGGAGCCCCTGGTGCATCCTCAGGTTGAAGGGGTGCCGGTGGTGGTAGCGGCGCTCGGGCACGGCCCTGAGCTCGCTCTCGAAGGTCGTCACCATGTGAGGACCGCTCCTTCCGCGGCCACCCCGAGGCCCCGGTCCGCCAGCTCCGCATGGAGGGGGGAGTCCGGGTCGACGAGCGGGTTGGTGTTGTTCAGGTGGGTGTAGAGGCACCGGGCGGACAGGGCGGCGAGCCGGTCGCGGGTGGCGAGCACGGGCAGGTGGCCCATCCCGGTGGCGGACTTCGTGGAGAACCCGGCGGTGCGCGGCTCCTCGTCGTCCCAGAAGGTGCCGTCGACCAGGACCAGGTCGGCGTCCTCGCCGAAGCCGTCGGTCCAGACGCCGGTCGACGGCGCGTAGAGCAGTCCGCCCACCCGCAGGGCGCTCACCCAGTCCCCGTCGCAGGCGTCCCGGGCGTAGCGGGGGCGCTTGCCGGAGAGCGGTTCGAGCGCGACGCCGTCGAAGTCCCGCCAGCGCAGGCGGGTGTAGGGCGCGAGGACCTCGCCGAGGCCGAGTCCCTTGTGCACGGCGTCCCGGACCGCGTCGGTCGCCATGACCTCCAGTTCGTCGGCCTCGCGCAGCCGCGCCAGGCCGAGCGTGTGGTCGAGTTCGGCGTCCGTGAGGATCACGCCGGACAGCCGGGTGCGCCGGCCCTCGGGGTGCAGCCAGGGGCAGCGCTCGATCTGTTCGGCGATGTCCGGTGTGGCGTTCACGAGGTACACCCGGCCGGGCTCGGTCTCCACGGCGACGGACGCGTGCAGCCGCCGGCGCGACGGAACCGCGCGTGCCCCGGCACAGCCGGGGCACGCACAGTTCCACTGCGGGACACCGCCGCCGGCTGCCGTACCGAGTACGTGCAGTCGCACAGCGCTTCCTCCCTCTTCGAGTGGTGGTCCTACCGGTGCGGTGCGGTGGCCGCTACCGCTTGGCGAGGTAGTACGCCGAGACCTCCAGAGACGCCTCCACCACCTGGTAGCTCGGCTTGCGCCAACGGGCGCCTTCCGTCGGGGTGTTCGGCCGGTCGGTGGTGCGCTCCCGGGGCTGCCGGGCACGCCTGGGCTGTTCCTCGTGACGGGTCATGACTGTCTCACCTCCGTGTCGGGGCTTCACTGCGTCGTGTTGTGGTCGTAGGGGACGGCGAGGATCGCGCCCGGATTCGCCAGGTGGGTGGTCGGGGTACCGCCGTCGCCGCGGACCATGTGCTGGCCTTCGCTGTCGGTGGCGATGTACAGCGTCTTGCCGTCCGGGCTGAGGGCGACGTCGCGGTAGCGGTTGACGGTCCGGAAAAGCTCCTCGTACTTCTTGCCGTCCTTGGAGAGCCGGAAGACGGTGCCGTTCTTCAGCGAGGTGACGAGGACGTCGTCCCCGTACACCTTGAGGCTGCCGGGCGCCATGGTCGGCCAGCACATGTAGGCGGAGGCGGCGTCGGGGCAGACCGGCGTGGTGCCGAAGTTGTGCCCGCTCTCGACGGTCGTCCCGTACGTGCTGAGCGGGGAGACCATGTCCTTGGTGAAGTCCGTCTCCTTCGTCGTCGGCACCTCGGCCGGCGGCGTGTTCGGGTCCGGGTTGTAGGTGAGCTTCTCGCAACCGCCCTTGGCCTGCGACCAGTTGGAGTAGACGTACGCCTTGTCGTCCTTCCACCCGGCGACGTTGGGCCAGCCGTAGTTGCCGCCCTTCGTGATGAGGTTGAACTCGTCGTCGGTGAGCGGGCCGTTCTCGGCCGTGTAGAGGTCCTTGCCGCCGAAGTCCATGCCGTCCGGGTTGCGCATGCCGTAGGCGTAGATGTGGCTGCGGGCGCCGTTCAGCTCGGGGTTGTCGTCGGGGACGGAGCCGTCCGGGTTGATGCGGAGCACCTTGCCCTGGTACAGCGACCAGTCCGAGGCGGCGACCTGGGCGGCGGTCGGCAGGTCCTGCGCGTGGTTCGGCAGACAGTAGTCGGCCATGTAGTTGTGGCCCTGGTCGCCGATCGAGTAGTAGAGCTTGCCGTCCTGTCCGTACCGGATCCGGGCCGACTGGTGCTGGTTGTGCCCCGGCAGCCCCGTCAGGATGGGCTGTTCGTCGGAGAGCACGCCGTCCTTCGCGGTGTAGCGGACGATCTTCGTGGCCGAGTCATTGCCGTTCTTGTAGGTGTAGGCGAGGTAGAGGTAGTCGCTGCCCTTGCCCTTGCCGAAGTCCGGGTGCAACGCGAAGCCCAGGACGCCGTCCTGTCCGTCCTGACTATGGAAGGCCTTTCCCGTGAGGTCGAGGGCGGTGCTCTTGGCGCCGCTCTGCGGGTCGACCCGGGTGATCTTGAGCCCGGACTTCTCGCTGACCCAGAGCCGGCCGTCGGGGGCGTAGGCGAGCTCGAACGGGTCCCCCAGCCCGTCCGTCACCACCTTCACCTGCGTCTGCGGCGCCTGGGCGGCCTGGGACTGGGGTGCCTGGGACTGCACGGGCTCGGCGGTGACGACAGCGGGCTTCTGCGCGGCGGTGCTGCCGCCGGACGCCGCTCCCCCGTTGTCGGAGCACGACGTGATCAGCGCGGCGGCGGGGATCAGAGCCAGTGCGACCGGGAGCTTTCTCATGATGCCTCCCACTCGTCGTGGCGACGAGTGTCTGGTTTCCGAATGACCGGATTCGGCGATTCCTACGGGGCCGGCCGCGCACGGTGCGGGCGCCCGGCGAGCGGGCCATCGCCAACGGTTGGGGGGGCGCCACCGGCGGCGTACGGCCGCCCGGCGTCCCGATCCTCACCGTAGGTCGGGTCCCCCGGATCCGCACCCCTCGTTGACCCGGTCGCGTGGCCCGGACGGCGGGGTCCTCCTCGACAGCAGCGCGGCGAAAAAGGCCGCGCCGGCGCGGGCCAGGATCACCGCGTGGCGCGGGCGCTTCGCATCCATCCGATCGCACCCCGGTCGTCGCAGCTGCGCTTGCCCCTCCCGTCCGCGGCTTCCACTGGCATCATGGACGGAAGCTGACTCCTCGTCAGCTCCCCATCACGGGAGGCGGGATGGCGTTCCGGTTCCACTTCACCGGCGAGGATCTGGCGCGCACCCGGGTCGCGGGGGCGATGGCGGCGATGGCGGCGATGGTGGAGCCGAACGTGGCGGTGCGCGTCCTGCGGGAGGGCTGTACGACCGGGGACGTCGCCGCCGCCGTCCGCATCTCCGCGGCGAGCGCCGGCGAGCACGCGACGGTGCTGCGGGCGGCCGGGCTGGTCACCACCCTGCGGGACCGCAACACGGCGATCCACACCGCCACCGCGGCCGGACTGACGCTCCTCGCCGCCGCTACGGGCTGAGGCCCGGCCCCGTGCGGGCGGGACCGGGCCCCAGTTGACTCAGCGTCAGCAGGCGTAGCCGGACGAGGCGGTCCACTTGTTGAGCTGCGCCCAGGTGTTGGGCCCGACCAGGCCATCCGGCTTGAGGCCGACGCAGCCCTGGAACCTCTTCACCTCGCTCAGCGTGCCGTTGCCGAAGATGCCGTCGCGGGTCAGGTTGCTGCTCTTCATCGAGTAGTAGAGCTCGCACTGGAGCTGCTTCACGGCCGTCGAGCTGTCGCCGACCGACAGGAACGGCTCACTGCTGGTGTAGTTGCACCGGCTGGACGCCTGCGCGGAGGCGGCGGGCGCGGCAGCGACGCCGATGGAGAGCGCGAGTGCGGCGACGCCGAGGGCGGCGGTGATCCTCTTCATGGGACTGTCCCCTTTCAGGGGTCGTCAGGAAGGCGGGTGCACGGTGGCGGCACCCGGCAGGACGCCGGTCCGGTACGGTGCGGGACCGGCCGGAGACCATCCCCCGCGGTCTCCGACCGGTGTTCCCCGGCCCGGCACAGCCATCGTGCCGACGGCCCCGGGGCGGTGTCGCCTCGCTTCGGCCTCACCCGAATCACGGACAATCGAGGCTTCCTCCGCACACGGCGCGAATTGCCGCTCGCCGTGGCCCCGGAGGATCGAGGGTGTGGTCGCCGCCGACGAACGGGCCGCCGGGCCCGTCGAGTCGGTACCTACCGAAAGGGCCGCAGGCACAGCCCGGTTCGCCCGCAGGGGTCGGGGCCGGCGCTCACGCCCCCGTGCTGGACGGCGAGTTGCGCCGCTGCGGCGCCGCGTCCGGCCGGCCGGTCTCCTCGGCCTCCCGGACGACCACCGCGTCCCCGGCGGCGGCCGCGCTCGCGAAGAAGTCCCGCAGCTCGCGCAGGTCGTGGACGACGAGCGCCGCCCAGGTCTCGGACCAGGGCGTCGGGTACCCGAGGTGCGCGGCCGTGCGGGCGAGCACGCTGTTCTGCTGGCGGACGAGTTCGCCGAGCGCCGAGCCGCGCAGGAAGGCGGAGGCCGCCGCGACCTGTTCGGGGCGCAGCACCGGCATGGCGCCGCACGGCAGTGCCCCGTCCGGTTCGTGCCGTCCGCCGCCGTAGACGGGCAGTCGGGCGGCCGGGTCGGGGTGCAGCCCGTTCTCGGTGAGCGCGAGTTCCATCAGGACGGCGGTGCGCCGCACGCCGAGGGCGAGCCCGGCGGCGGCCAGCCGGTCGTACCGGAGGTCGCGGTCGCGGGGCACGAGTTCGCCGAGTTCCTCCGGCGAGCAGGTGTCCACGGCCTGACCCGGCAGGCGGCGCCAGAAGTGATCCACACTCACCCGCCCAGCGTAACGAAGTCGCGGGGTGCCGATCCCGCGCCGAGCCGTTCAGACCTCGTCAAACCGGGGTTCGGGCCCCGTCAGGCCGCGTTCGGGCCCAGTCGGACCGCGTTCACGCCTCTCCGGCGTGCCAGGCGGGCCATTCCCAGGGGCGGTCGGCCCAGTGGACCCGTTGGGGGTCGCGCGGGTCGAGGTCGGGGAAGAGCTGGTGGACGCGCGGCTCGAACTCCTCCGGTGCGAGCGGCTCCCAGCCGTGGCCCTCGAAGCGGACGAGGCGGTAGCGGCTGTCGGTGCGGAACTCGGCCACCTCGACCAGGGGGGTGGCCGTGCTGTTGGTCTCCATGCCCCCCAGCATGTGGCGCGGTGGCAATCAACGCCCGTCCAGACCCCTCTTCCGGGTCATGTCCCGGCGTCGGCGCGCTCGTTGAGCACGGCAAGGTTCTAGGGGGGCCGCTGGAAGGACGAGCACATGACTGGGCAGCCCACCGGAGGGCAGTGGCAGTGGCCGCAGAACGCTTGGCAGCCGCCGCCGGTTCCGACAGATCCGCTACCGCCGTGGTCCACCGCCACACCGCCGAGGCGCCTGTCGCGCAAGGCCTGGACGGCCGCGATGGTCGGCACGGGTGCCGTGCTGGCGTCCGTCCTGGCGATGTGCGGGCCGGGGTCGGGTGACGAGCTCAGCGTGGCGGCGCTGCCGGACGCCTCGCCGACCGCCTCGGACTCGACGGCGGCGCGGCTGCTGCCGGTCTCCCCGTCGCCGGTCACGCCGGCGCCGTCCCCGCTGCCGCCGCCCACCCCGGGC
>NZ_LFVW01000385.1:0-11400 GCF_001182915.1 Kitasatospora sp. MY 5-36 | reverse complement strand
GGCGGGGGGCTTGTTCGGGGCGGGGACTCTGGGGGCTCGGAAGGACGGAGGCGCTCAGCCGAGGATGGAGCGGCCGACGATCTCCTTCATGATCTCGGTGGTACCGCCGTAGATGGTCTGGATGCGGCCGTCGGTGAACGCCCGGGCGACCGGGAACTCGCTCATGTAGCCGTAGCCGCCGTGCAGTTGGAGGCAGCGGTCGGCGGTGCGCTTCTGCAGTTCGGTGGCCCACCACTTGGCCATCGAGGCGTCCGCCGGGGTGAGCGCCCAGCGGTTGTGCTCGGTGATGCAGCGGTCCACGAAGGCGCGGGTGACGGCGCACTCGGTGGCCAGCTCGGCGATCTCGAAGCGGACGTGCTGGAGCCTGGCGAGCGGACGGCCGAAGGCCTCGCGCTGCTTGACGTAGTCGGTGGTGATCTCGACCAGGTACTCGGCGCCGGCGATCGCCGCGGCGGCGATGGTGAGCCGCTCCTGGGCGAGGTTCTGCATCAGGTGGACGAAGCCGCCGTTGAGCTCGCCGATCAGGTTCTCCTTCGGCACCCGGACGTCCTCGAAGAACAACTCGGCGGTGTCCTGGGCCTTCTGGCCGATCTTGTCGAGGTTGCGGCCGCGCTCGAAACCGGGCGTGCCGCGCTCGACGGCCAGCAGGCTCAGCCCGTGCGCGCCGCCCTCGGGGGTGGTGCGGGCGACCACGATCACCAGGTCGGCGAGGATGCCGTTGGAGATGAAGGTCTTGGCGCCGTTGAGCAGGAAGTGGTCCCCCTGGTCGACCGCCTGGGTGCGGATGCCCTGGAGGTCGGAGCCGGTGCCGGGCTCGGTCATCGCGATCGCGGTGATCAGCTCGCCCGAGCAGAAGCCGGGCAGCCAGCGTCGCTTCTGCTCCTCGGTGGCGAGCGAGGTGAGGTACGGGCCGATGATGTCGTTGTGCAGGCCGATCGCCAGTCCGGACGCGCCGGCCCGGGCGAACTCCTCGGCCAGTACGGCGGCGTAGCGGAAGTCGGGGGTGCCGCCACCGCCGTACTCCTCGGGGACGGCCAGGCCGAGCAGGCCCTGGCGGCCGGCCGCGAGCCAGGCGGAGCGGTCGACGATGCCGGCCTTCTCCCAGCGGTCGTAGTGCGGCAGCACCTCCTTGGCCAGGAAGGCCCGCACGGTGGCCCGGAAGTCGTCGTGCTGCTCGGTGAAGATCTCGCGCTGCAACGCTACTCTCCTTGCTCTGCCGTGGAGTCGGGGAAGGTACCGCCGGTCCCTGGGGCCGGTGTGTCAGGGTCGAGGGCGGGGACGCCCCAGTCCCGGGCCACCTCGGCGGTGTCCGCGCCCGGCCGGGCCGGCGGGCGGCGCAGGGCGCCCGGGGTGGCGGAGAACCGCGGGGCGGGGGCCGGCTGGGCGATGCCGTCCACCTCGACGTACGTCCCGCGCGCCGACAGGTGGGCGTCCGCCGATGCCTGACGCATCGTCAGGACAGGCTCCACGCAGGCGTCGGAGCCCGCGAAGACGGCCTCCCACTCGGCCCTGGCCCGGGTGGCGAAGCGGGCGGCGATCAGGGCGCGCAGTTCGGGCCAGCGGGCCGGGTCGTACTGGCCGGGCGCGTCCGGGCCCAGCTCCAGCAGCCGGGCGAACTCCGCGTAGAAGCGCGGCTCCAGCGCGCCGACGGCCAGGTGGCCGCCGTCGGCCGCCCGGTACACCGCGTAGAACGGCGCGCCGCCGTCCAGCAGGTTGACGCCCCGGCGGTCCTGCCAGTGGCCGGCCGCCAGCAGCCCCCACAGCATGGAGCCGAGGTGCGCCGCGCCGTCCACGATCGCGGCGTCGACCACCTGCCCGGCGCCGGTGGCGCGGGCGTGGTGCAGTCCGGCGAGCAGGCCGACGACCAGGTAGAGCGAGCCGCCCGCGTAGTCGCCCAGCAGGTTGGCCGGGATGCCGGGGGCCTCCTCGACCCCGCCCGGCGCCGCCACCATCCCGAGCACCCCGGCGACCGCCGCGTACCCGAGGTCGTGCCCGGCCGTCGCCGCCCGCGGGCCGTGCTGCCCCCAGCCGGTCATCCGCCCGTACACCAGCGCCGGGTTGCGCGCCAAGCACGCCTCGGGACCGACCCCGAGCCGCTCCGCGACGCCCGGCCGGTAGCCCTCGATCAGCAGGTCCGCCCGCTCGACCAGGTCCAGCACCCGCCCGGGGCCCTCCGGGGACTTCAGGTCGATCAGCACCGAACGCTTGTTGCGGTTGCTGAGGTCGTACGCCGGGTCCGTACCGAGCGGCGACGGCTCCGGCCGGTCCACCCGCACCACGTCCGCCCCGAGGTCCCCCAGCAGCATCGCCGCGAACGGCCCCGGCCCGATCCCGGCGAGCTCCACCCCCCGCACACCCGCCAACGGCCCCCCGGCCTCCGGCGCCCTGCTCGCGTCACCCACTGGCTGCTGAACCCTTCCCGACGGGTTTGACAGTAAAGCTGTCACACTCGGGATGATAGGCAAGCGACCCGCCGGTAACAAGACCTCCACCCCCGCGCCGAGCCGCCAATTCCCCCTCGACCCACGCCCGGTGAACCCGGACACTCCCCGCGCCCACGGAATCACGGAGGGTGGGTCGGTGCACTGACGGAGGCTCCCTGTACGGTCGTCATGCCGCAGGGGAGCGGCCGCTTTGCCGATTGGGGAGGATTCCGCGCGCATGGGCAACCCGAACTTCGTCACCGGACCGGTCGCACCGGCCAAGGACCCGGTGCCGAGCCTGGAGCTCGCCTCGGCCAAGGACTCCCCCTACGCCGACCCCGCGCCGCCCTCGTCCAACGGCGGCACCGTGCCGGCCCTTCCCTTCATCCACCCCGGCAAGGTCACCACCCAACTGGACACCCCGTACGAACTCAGCGCCTCGGCCGGGATGGCCCGACAGATCGCCACCGACCTCGACAGCGCCAACGGCAAGGCCGGCCCCGGCGCACACAGCCTCACCGAGTACGCGAGCACCGCGTCGACGAAGATCCGCGGCTTCGCCTTCAGCGGCGCACTCACCGGCGCCACGGAGCGGTGGCTGAAGGAGTGCAAGGTCCTGCACGACAAGCTCACCAACGCCGCCGACGGCCTTGAGCAGACCCGGCAGAACTACCACTCCAACGAGATCACGACCGCCGCCGACCTGCGCGCCACCCGGTAGACACCAGAAGGGGGAAAGACAGATGGTGTCCTTCAAGGAACTGCACGAAGCCGACTTCTCCGGGGTCAGCGACGCGGCCGAGGCCTGGGCCGGCGTCGCCAAAGCCCTCACCGCCCTGGACGGCCGGGTCGCCAAGGACCTCACCACCGCCGCACAGCGGGCCGGCTGGAAGGGCGATGCCGCCGACAGCGCGACCAGGAAGCTCCAGGACATGGACGGCGACTTCAAACAGGCCTCGGCCGTCGCCACCGCCCTCGCCGCGGTCATGAAGACCGCCGCCGAGGACTTCGCCGCCGCCCGCCGTGACCTCGACACAGCACTCCACGACGCGCAGACCCAGGATCTGACCGTCTCCGCGGACGGCATGGTCAGCTGGAGCATGCCGAAGGAGGCACGCAACGACACGGACGGCGAGGTACTGGCACGGGACATGGCCGCCAAGGCCAAAGCCGTCGCGGACCGCCTGGGCAAGGCCGTCGAGAAGGCCACCGCCGCCGACCAGCGGGCCGCCCTCCACCTCCAGAGCGACATCGGCACCAGCGACACCGCCTTCAACCCCGCCCCTGGCGGCACCGGCCCGGTCCCCGACGCCAACCGGGCGCGGGACCTGATGGCCAAGGCGTACGACCTCTCCGACGACGAACTCCGGCAGCTGCAGGCCCTCCTGACCGCGAACGCGGAGAACAGGGAATTCGCGACCACCCTGCTCAACGGCCTCCAGATCGGCGGGAAGACCGGCCCGGAGGCTTTCCTGGACTACACCAAGGTCCTCGACGGACTGGCCCACGGCAGCCACAACGCCAAGGGCTACCAGGACGTTTACGGCAACCTCGCCGTCGTCCTCGCCACCGGCACCCGGGACGCCGGCATGGGCAAGGCCTGGGAGGACGGCCTCTTCCAGGCTGCCCGCCGCCAGGGCGGTCCGGCCGGCGGGCTGAACGACAACTACCCGGCGCTCACCGCGCTCATGGAGACGAAGGGGACCTTCAACCAGGCCTTCGTCCGCAGGGTCGGCACCGACCTGCTCGACTACGAGGCCTCCAGCAAGGCCAAGGGCGTGGATCTGTGGGGCCCGGCATTCACCGAAGACCCCACGAAGGGCGACCCCCTCGCCCCGCTGCTGAGGTTGATGAGGGGCGACCGGGAGACTGCCCAGGAATTCCTCGACCCGAGCCAGAACAAGAACCTCGTCCACCTGCTCAAGGACCGCGGCTGGCTCGACGAGGGCCAGGAGCGCAAGCTCCCCGGAGACGTCCTGCGCGACACCTCGCACGAGATGTTCGCCGAGATGCTGGAGAACGCCACGACCAGCCACGACGCTTCCCGGTACCCCGCCCCGCACGACAAGGTCAGCGCGCGGATCATGGACGAGACGCTCAAGACCGTCGGCGGCACCACGCCCGGCGACAGCCTCCCGGTACCCGAGGTCCTCCGCAAGCCGATGGCCAGGATGCTCGCCGACTACGCCCCGGACATGCACGAGATCCTCGGCAAGGATCTGCAGAACCCGTCCCAGCCGAACGGGCTGACCGCCAAGCCGGAGCAACTGCTGCGAGTGGTCCGCGGCGCCCTGGAGGACACGGACACGTTCCGGATCATCCACCAGGCAGAGACCAGGGAGATCGCCCGCCGCCTCGACACGTACGGGCCCGAGGCCTTCGAGCCCGACAAGACGGGCCGCCCGAACCACGTCCTGTCCGCCTTCACACAGGAGTCCTCCAAGGTCCTCGGTTCGCTCGACGCGGCGTTCGTCAACGCGACCGTCGACCACGCGGACGCGAAGAAGGCGGGCATCGACTGGCAGCAGAGGATGGCGTACCACGCGATCGGAACGCCCGCGAACGTGGTCCCGGGGCTTCTTCTACCGGGAGTCTCCCAAGTGGTGCCGCTGGGCGACATGGCGCAGCGCCTCGTTGATGTCGGGACTGCCAAGTACGCCGAGAACGCCAAGGCCGAGATCGACACCGCCACCACGACCAGTGTGAGCACCCGGTACTCAGGGGGGCAACAGCAGTTGGACGCCATGATCGTGGACAAGGCGAGCCAGTACGGCATCGACCCCGAGGCCGCTGACCGCACGGGCACTGTGACGGAGCAGCTGGTACTCGACGTGGGGAAGGCCTACCAAACCGGGATCGACAAGGCCTACCGAGGCGCGTTCGGCAAGGGGTGAGCGCTGTGAAGACCAAGAAGACCAACCACGAAGAGAACTCCGACAACCCCGACGAGCCACGCTACCGGCTGCAACGACCCTGGCGCGGGATCGTGGTGACGGTGGTGCTGGCCGCGCTGGGCGGCGGGTCGCTCCTGCTGACGGACAACCTGACGAACGCCTTCGGGCCGGACGTCGTGTGCGACGGCGCGGTGAGCGCGGACGAAGTGAACGACGCGCTCGGGTGGGGCAAGGTCAGCGCCACGATGTACGGCGACGGGAAGCTGGACACCCCCGGCGCGTCCTGTGCGGCGATGGTGAGCAACGGGATCTTCGGCAACGACCGGTTCGCCGTCATCGAGCTCCCCAAGGCCGGAGACCTCGCCAGGTTCAAGTACGACGCGGAGTCGCAGCTGTTCGCCGCCTCGGCGAACGGAGGCGCGGCCGGCGCCGTGCACAAGTCGTCGTACGGCTTCGCGCTGCTCCCGAAGGACTGCGCCAACGGGCAGCGGGCCACCGTCAAGTCCCGGTCCTCCGACGCCCGGAAGCTCGCCGGGCTCGCCACCGCGGTGGCCAACCGCGTCGCGGCACAACAGGGTTGCGGCGGGGCGCCGCTCCCCGCACCGCGCGAGCTCACCCCGGCGGGTGCGGACCGCCCCCTCAACCGCGACGCCGTCTGCGGCCTGCCGGGGCTGACGATGCCCGACACTCCCGGTGGCCCCGTCTATCAGGAGACCGTGACCAACGCGACCGATCCGCTGTGGGCCTGCAGGATCCACTCGGACGCGGACCTCAGGTCCGCGATCACCTTCTCCATCGGCACCGATCCGCGCCTCGTCCAGCCGTGGACCCTCGACCCCGGCCCGGCCTTCGGCCGAGCCCACTGGGTCGGGCAACACGAAGTCATGGCGACATGCCAGGGACGGCCCACCCGCTTCCGGTTCGAAGTGGACGGTTTCCGGGACCTCATCGGCAAGACGACCTGGGAACAGTTCCTCACCGCCGGTGCCAAGGCGATCAACTGCGAGCCGATCCTCTGACACCTCCCGCGGGCGGCCGGTTCGCGACCGGCCGCCCACGGAGGCACGCGTGATTCCGGCCGACCGAGCAACACACAGGGGACAGCACATCGTGGAAACGAAGGACGACGACAAGCCCGACGGCTCCGCCACGGGCCTCGCCCGGCGCGTCGATGCGGCGCTCGACCGGCGGGGGTTCACCACGCGGGGGCTGCGGGTGCGGCTGGCGGTCGTACTCCTGGCGTTCTCCCTCGTTCCGGTAGGGGCGGTGGGGTTCGGGCTGTACCGGCTGACGAACCTCGGCGGGCCGGACAGTGTGTGCGACGGAGCGGTCACCGCGGACCAGGTGCACCACCTGTTGGGGTCGGGGCGGATCAGTGAGAGCAAGGGTCGCTACTCCGCCACGGAGAACTACACCGGGAACACTTGCACCGCCAGGGTCACTTCCGGCCTGTTCCAGACCTCCACGGCGGTCGCGCAGTTCACCATCACCCACAACACCGATGACGGTCCGGGCGCGTTGGCCTCCTCGGACGCCCGGCTGTTCTCCGGTGACTCTGCCGGTTCGGTGACGCCGGACGTCGCATGGGCCGTACTCCCCGAGGGGTGCGAGAAGGGCGTTCGAGCCGAGGTCCGCACCAGTGAGACCGGCCAGGACGAGACCAGGGCCCGGCTGGCCGTAGCCCTCGCCAACGACGTGGCCAAGGCGCGCGGATGCGGCAACGGGGTACCCCCGGCACCGGCGAGCCTGTCGGAGAAGGGCATCGATTCGGACCCGGACTGGGCCAACCTCTGCGGCCTGCCAGGGTTCGCACCCGCGAAGAACCCCGAGGCCCGGTGGCGCATGCCACAGCAGGTCACCACCGCCACCGCCCCGATCTGGTCCTGCACGATCGGCGGGGACCCGCGACGCGATAGCCGGGTGCAGCAGTTCGCGATCACCACCGAGCCACAGACAACCGCCCTGGGTCGGAAGAACGGTACGGCCTCCGATCTGGGTCGGGCCCAGTGGGTGGCCGGCGGAACGCTCGTCACGAGCTGTCAGGGCAAGGACGTCTTCTTCACCGTCACCGGCGGGTACTCCTCTCAGCTTGAGAAGCGCTACCTCTTCCCTGACCAGGACGACCTGGTGCGCCAGTTCCTCACCGCCGGCGGCAAGGCGATCGGCTGTGAGCCGATCCTGTGACGCCTCCCCTCCTGCGGGCGGCCGGTTGACGACCGGCCGCCCGCAGGAGCACGCCTGAATCCGACCGACCGAGCAGCAACCGGGGAACGACACACCATGGAAAACAAGAACGGCTCCGCCAACGGCCCGGTCGGGCGGATGGACGCGGCGCTCGACCGGCGGGGGTTCACCACCCGGGGGCTGCGGGTGCGGGCCGGGGTCATGGCAGTGGCGGCGGTCGGGCTGGTGGCCGGGCTGGGGGGCGCCGGGTGGGCGCTGCTGGCGGACGACATGACCAACAGGTTCGGGCCGGACAGCGTGTGCGACGAGGTGGTGAGCTCACGGGCGGTGAACGAAGTGCTCGGGTCGGGCAAGGTCAGCGCGGAGCCGTACGAGGGGAACGTCAGCCGCGGCACGGCGGTCTGCACCGTGCAGGTGGCCGGCGGGATGTTCGGCGACGACCGGAACATCCGGGTGTCCCTCGGCGAGAGCAAGGATGTGTTCCACCTCCCGATCCCTCCCGGCGCCCGGACGTTCGCCGCCTCGGCGAACGGTGGCGCGGTCGGCGCCGTCCGTGGCGACGAGGCGTGGGCACTGCTCCCCGAGGGCTGCCCCAACGGGCTCTGGGCCAGGGTCACCGCGTACTCCGGGAAGGATCCCGACCCGCTGAAGCTCGCCCGGCTCGCCGTGTCGGCGGCCGACCGCATCGCGGACCAGCGCGGTTGCGGCAAGGCGCCGCTGCCCGTCCTGCACGAGCTGGCCCCGGCCGCCACCGAGCGGGAGCTCGACGGCGAGGCGGTCTGCGGCCTGCCGGGGGTCTCCGTCCAGCGCTCGCCCGACAAGCGCTACAGGGAGGCCGTGACCGTGGGATCCGATCCCCTGTGGACCTGCGAGATCACGCCTGAGGATGCGCACGGGAGCACCTCTTCCCTCGTCATCGCCACCGAGTCCCGGCTCCGGCCGGAGGCCACCGAGCGGGACACCAGGCCGGCGTTCGGCCGTGCCCGCTGGGTGGGGTCCCTCCCCCGGGACGAGATCGTGGTGACCTGCCACGGTCGCCCCGTCTACTTCCGGATCGGCACGATCAGGCACCTGGGGCACCTGTTCTCCACCTCCGACGAGGCCTGGAAGCAGTTCCTCACGGCCGGCGGCCAGGCGATCGGGTGTGAGCCGATCCTGTAGCGGGCGAAAAATGGGCGGGCGGGTGTCGGGGTAATGGTCTATCTTGCGATGGACCTATTACGTGAGACACGGGGGCACCATGAGCACCACCACCACCACCGACCGTACCGACCCGACCGCCCGCACCGTCGTCGCCGTCTCCGAGCGGCTGGTGCTGACGCGGCCGCGGGAGGGGGACGTGGGGGCGGTGTTCGCGATCCACGGGGATCCGGAGACCAACCGGTACAACCCGCACGGGCCGCAGCGGGAGCTCGTCCAGGCGCGGGAGATGCTGGACGGGTTCGTCGCCGACTGGGTGCGGGACGGGGTGGGGTACTGCGCCGTCGCCACCCGGGAGGACCCGGGGACGGTGATCGGGTTCGCCGGGCTCTACCTGCACACCCTGGACGGGGAGCGGGTGTTCAACCTCTACTACCGGTTCCGGCCGTCCGCCTGGGGCCTCGGGTACGCGGCGGAGGCGGCCCGGGCGGCGATGGCGGAGGCGCTGCCGCGCCACCTCGGCGTCCCGGTGGTCGCCCTGATCCATGCGGACAACCTGCCCTCGCGCCGGCTCGCCGAGCGGCTCGGGCTGGTCGCCGACCCGGACGGCCGCACCGACGAGGAGGACCGGGTGATCCACCGGATGGCCTGAGGCCGGAGCCCGCCGCCCGGAGAGGACCCGCCGGAGGAACCCCCGGAGGAGCCCCCGCCCGCCGAGATCCCCCGCCAGGGGGAGCGGGATCGCGCCCCGGGCGGAGGCCCCGGCGCCCGGCCCGGCGGGACCGTGGGGGCATGAGGATCAACGAGCACATGGTGCGGGCCGGGGCGGCGTGGACGGCGGTGGCGGCGACCGGGCCGTACCTGACGCTGAAGCTGCTGTGGCTGACCGGGCATCCGGTGGGGGCGGGCGATCCCGGCGAGATGGACCGGCTGTGGCTGGTGAACCTGCTGACCTTCGGCATGGACGCGATCGCCGTGGCCCTGGCGCTGGCGTTCGTCCGGCCGTGGGGGCGGCGGGCGCCGGCCGGGCTGGTGGCGTTCCCGATGTGGGTGGCGACCGGTCTGCTCGGCACGATCCTGGTCGCGCTGCCGCTGTACCTGCTGAGCCTCCTGGTCCTGGGGCCGGAGAGCGCCGACCCGGACGACAAGGGCCTCGGCGGCTGGGTCTTCCCCGTGGTGTACGGCGGCTTCGCCGTCCAGGGCCTCGCGCTGATCACCGCCTTCGTGCTGTACGCCCGCCGGCGCTGGGCCGGGCTGCTGCGGGAGCGGATCGGCGACCTGCCGGACTCCCCCACCCTGACCGTGCAGCGCGTCCTCGCCTGCGTTGCCGCGCTGCTCGCCGCGGGTGTCGCGGCGGCCCGGGTCTACTGGGCGCTGGGCGGCACCGCCGGAGTGCCGCAGGACCTGGTGGACGGCCGGTCCCGGGGCGTGGCGGTGATGAACGGGGTGACCGCGGTGATGGCGGTGGCCGCGGCGGCGGCGCTGCTGGTCCTGGTCTTCCGGTTCCGTCCGGGGCGCCGGCTGCTCGGGCCGCTGCTGGTGGTCTGGACGGCGGCCGGTTCGCTGTTCGGCTGGGGCGCCTGGCAGTTGGTGGCCTTCGGGGCGACGACGACCCGGGTGACCGAGCTGCGGACGGCCGTCCCCGGGCTGACCCCCCTGGTCCAGGGCGCCCAGGTGGTGGCCGCGGTGCTGGTCCTGGCGGTCGGGGCGGTCGCGCTCACCGAACGCGGCACCCTCCGGCGCGCCGCTGCCGTAGAGTCGCGCGGGTGATCACGGGGGTGGGCATGCGGCTGCGGCGTACGGGAGAGGTGGGCGTCCGCCTACGGCGTGCGGCGGGGGCGTCGGTCGGCCGGCGGGCCCGGCTGCGCTGGGTGCACCTGGTGCTGGGCGGCGCGCTGCTGATGCCGTACTGGATGCTGTCGGTGGTGCTGTACGGGGCGCTCAACCCGAACCAGCCGCCCGGACGCCAACTGCTGCTCTACGTCCTGTCGTTGCTCACCTCGCTGCCGATGGCCGCCGTCACCGCGCTGGTGCCGATGGTGCGGGGACTGGAGGGCGCGGCGGCGCGGGCACTGTGCTCGGCGGCCCGGCCGGAGGAACTGGCCACCGGACCGGCCCGCTCCTGGGGCGCCCGGTGGCGCACCGCGCTCTGGTACGTGCTGCACGTCCTGTTCGGCGGGGTGGTCGCCGGGATGACGCTGGCGGGCACCCCGTTCGCGGTGGTGCTGGTCTGCGGCTTCGCGGGGACCAGGGAGTTCGTCCGGATGTGGGAGCGGCACTTCCCCGGCTGGCTGGTCACCGGCCCGGCCCTCGGCCTCGGCGTTCTGCTGCTGATCGTCGGCACCAACGCCGTCTGCGGCGCGCTGCTCGCCCGCTGGGCGCCCGCCCTGCTCGGCCCGACCCCGGAGGAGCGGGTGGCCGCCGCCGAGCGCCGGGCCACCGTGCTCGCCCAGCGCAACCGGCTGGCCCGCGAGCTGCACGACTCGGTCGGCCACGCGCTCAGCGCCGTCGGCATCCAGGCCTCGGCCGCCGCCCGGGTGCTGCGCAGCAACCCGGACTTCGCCGCCGAAGCGCTCGCGGCGATCGAGGAGACCGCCCGGGCGGCCGTCGCCGAACTCGACGCCGTCCTGGGGCTGTTGCGCGAGGAGGACCCGGAGGCCGCCGGACCCGCCGGGCCCACCCTCGCCGGGCTGGACGACCTGCTGCGCCAGCTCGGCCGCGCCGGGGTGGCGGTGGACGCCGAGCTGGCGCCCGGGCTG
>NZ_LFVW01000384.1:0-1872 GCF_001182915.1 Kitasatospora sp. MY 5-36 | reverse complement strand
CACCGCGACCCGGCCGGCCACCACGACGGTCTCCACGCCCGCCGGCGCCAGCAGCGGCCGCTCGAAGGTCGCGCCGTCCAGGACGGCCGCCGGGTCCAGCACCACCAGGTCGGCGACGGCGCCGTCCCGGACCACCCCGCGCCCGGCCAGCCGGAACCGCTCGGCGGGCAGGCCGGTCATCTTGCGCACCGCGAGCTCCAGCGGCAGCAGGCCCTGCTCGCGCCCGTAGTGGCCGAGCACCCGGGCGAAGCTGCCCGCCCAACGGGGGTGCGGGCGGCCGGGTTTGGGCACGCCGTCCGAGCCGATCATGGACAGCGGGCTGGCCAGCACGCGGCGGACGTCGTCCTCGCGCATCGAGTGGCTGATGATGGTCACCTCGCCCCGCGCCTCCAGCAGCAGGTCGCTCACGTAGTCGACCGGGTCGGCGCCGCGCTCGGCGGCCAGGTCGGCGATCCGGCGGCCCTCGGCGGTACGGCGGGCGGGCGCGGCGGCCACCGAGATCAGGTCCCAGCCGCCGTTGCCGACGGTGTTCTCCCAGCCCTCGACGCCGTTCGCGATGTCCGCCCGGATCCGGTCCCGCACCTCCTTGCTGCGCAGCCGCTCCAGCAGGGCGGCCGGCCCGCCCTCGCTGGTCCACGGCGGCAGCATCGCGTGCAGCACGGTGCTGCCGGCGGTGTACGGGTAGACGTCGCAGAGCACGTCCACGCCGTCGGCGCGGGCCTGTTCCAGGCGCGGCAGGGTGCGCAGGGTGGCGCCCCAGGCGTGCCGCCCGGCGGTCTTGTGGTGGGAGACCTGGAGCGCGGCGCCGGAGCGCACCGCGATCTCCAGCGCCTCCTCCAGGGCCTTCTCCACCTGGGACATCTCGTCGCGCAGGTGGGTCACGTACGGCTTGCCGTGCCGCGCGGCGACCTTGGCCAGGGCCACGATCTCCTCGGTGTCCGCGTAGACGCCGGGCGGGTAGATCAGGCCGGTGGAGAGGCCGGCCGCGCCCTGGGCCAGCGCCCGGTCGAGCAGGTCGCACATGGCGGCCAGCTCCTCGGGGGTGGGCGGGCGGTCCTCGAAGCCCATCACCCCGGCGCGCAGCGTGCCGTGGCCGACCAGCGAGGCGATGTGGTTGCGGCGCAGTTCGGGCCGCTGGCCGGCCGCGAAGGCGTCGAAGTCCTCGGCGGGCAGCACCGGCCCGAGGCCGAAGGAGACCCGCAGGTGCCCGGCCAGTTCGGGCAGCCGCTCGGGCAGGGCGGGGAACAGGCTGATCCCGCAGTTGCCGCTGATCTCGGTGGTGACGCCCTGGAGCAGCGGGGCGAGCCGCAGTTCGTCCAGGGCGTCGCCGTCGGTGTGGGTGCCGCCGCCGAAGGGGGCGGCGAGCGCGTCCGAGTGGGTGTGGACGTCGATGAAGCCGGGGGTGACGACCCGTCCGGTGACGTCCAGCGTCTCGGCCGCGGCCACCGCGGTGCCCGGCGGCAGGACGGTGACCCGGCCCCCCGCGACGGCGAGGTCGGCCGCGCGGCCGGGCGCCCCGGTGCCGTCCACCAGGGTGCCGCCGCGCAGCAGCAGGTCGACCGGGGTCGTGGTCACGTCCGCTCCCATCAGTCCTGTCGCTCCCATCAGAGCACCGTCGAGAGGAAGGCCCGGGTGCGGTCGTGCCGCGGGGCGGTGAACACCTCGGCCGGGCTGCCGGCCTCCACGACGGCGCCCTCGTCCATGAAGACGACCCGGTCGGCGACCTCGCGGGCGAAGCCCATCTCGTGGGTGACGACGATCATCGTCATGCCGCTGCGGGCGAGGTCGCGCATCACGCCGAGCACCTCGCCGACCAGCTCCGGGTCGAGCGCGGAGGTGGGCTCGTCGAAGAGCATCAGGGTCGGTTCCATG
>NZ_LFVW01000038.1:0-1601 GCF_001182915.1 Kitasatospora sp. MY 5-36 | reverse complement strand
AGCGCGTCGCTCAGCTCCCGCGCCTCGGACTTCCCCATGCGGCGGAGTTCGGCCGCCGTGGGCCGTCGCGGCAGATCGGGCGGCAGACCCGCAGGGACGGCTTCGCGATCGGTGGTTTCCACACGGATAGACACTGGATCTCCAGGGCATCGGCATCACGCCCGGCGACACGTGTGGGGCTCACACCCCATGCGTCGCGGACTCCTTTCCCAGAACCTGTGCCCGGCTTCTTCAAGCGCGGTCCCGGTGGCACCGTCGACGGTGCTGCGGCAGCCGGACGGATCACGGCCGCTCTCTGGGACTTCTACCCCGGAATCGGTTCCCGACTCAGGATCCGAGCTCTCTCTTGCCGAGCCGACCTCGGACGGCCACCCAGCGTCCCGGGCCCGGTCCTCAGGCCGAGCACTCTCGGTGGTTCGGCGGACCCGGCGGGCACCCAATCTCCAGCCAGACCACCTTGCCCCCGCCCTCGGGCGCGCAGCCCCAGGACCCCGCAAGTCGCTCCACCACACGGAGACCGTGTCCGCCCGGTCGGCCCGGGTCGGCGTACGGGCGCAGCTCGGGCGGCACCGGGCTGGTGTCCGTGACCTCCGCCCGCAGACGGCGCCCGTCCCACCTCAGCCGCAGTTCGCCCGGCCCACCGGAGGTGTGCAGACAGGCATTGGCGACCAGTTCGGCGACCATCAGCAGGAGGTCCTCGGCGACCCCCAGCCGTTCCTCGTCCACGGTCGGCAGCCAGGCCCAGGACCGCAAGGCCTCCCGACTGAAATCACGGCCCGCCTGCACGGCGCCCTCCCGACCGGAGAACACGAACCGCTTGGTCTCCCCCGCGCCCGGAGCCCCCGGGTTCACCGGGACTCCGGCCGGGCCTGCCGTTCCGATCGGCCCTGTCGGCGGCACTTGCCGGAAGCGGTCCATGCCTGGCCTCCTCTCCTCGGCCCGGTCCGGCCGTGCCCAGCGCCTGCCCGAGCGGGTCGCGGCTACACGTCCACGGGACGGAACACGCGCCGCTGATCACCGCCCGGCCCCGCGAACGACTCCTGACCTGGAGGGGGTCGGACCGGCGGCTGATCGCAGCCGGTCGCCAGGCAGGTCGACTTCCCCTCCGTCAGCTGGCCGTGTGGCTCGGCACCGGTCGGGACCGACCGCACCACGGCCGGGGGTTCGGGTGCCGCCCGGGGTCAGTGCGGCCCGCCCGGGGTCAGGAGGTCCCGCATCCGCTCGGCGGCTGAGCGCTCGGGGGACGGCAGGCGGTCCGCCGGGCGTGCGGTGGGCGGCTGGTGGCGGGGCCGGCCGGTGGAGGACTCCTTGGTCTCCCGCGCCCTGATCGCGAGGTCGCGCAGCGCGGCATCGACTCCCCGGAGGAAGTGTTCGAGGTCACCGGGGTTGCGTGAAGTCACCAGCCGCCAGTTGCCGGCGTCGTCCGTGACCAGCGGTTCGTCGGCCCGGGTGGGGGGCTGCGATGTCGACGTGGACGCCGTTCTCGCGCAGGTGCCGTACGGGGACGCGCAGTTCGTCCTGTTCGACGCCGTAGTTCGTCACGATTGCCAGGGCCCTGCCGTGCTGGGTCACTTCTCCTCCTGGTCCGCGGGATGCCTCGG
>NZ_LFVW01000383.1:0-9577 GCF_001182915.1 Kitasatospora sp. MY 5-36 | reverse complement strand
TCGCCACCCGCTGCTGCTGGCCGCCGGAGAGCTGGGCCGGGTAGTGGTCGGCGCGGTCGGCCAGGCCGACCCGGGCGAGCAGCTCGCGGGCCCGGCGCTCGGCCTCCTGGCGCGGGCGCCCCTTGACCGCGATCGGGCCCTCCATCACGTTCTGCAGCGCGGTGCGGTGCGGGAAGAGGTGGAAGCGCTGGAAGACCATGCCGATCCGCTCGCGCTGGTGGCGGATGTCGCGCGGCCGGCGCTCGCGCAGCCTGCTGCCGGAGGCGCCGTGCGGCTCGTAGCCGACCAGCTCGCCGTCCACCTCGATCCGCCCGGCGTCGATCTTCTCCAGGTGGTTGAAGCAGCGCAGCAGGGTGGACTTGCCGGAGCCGGAGGGGCCGATCACGCAGAGCACCTCCCCCGCCCGGACCTCCAGGTCGATGCCGCGCAGCACCTCCAGTTCCCCGAAGTGCTTGCGCACCTTCCGGGCCGACAGGACCACCTCGGCGGTCGGCTTCGCCGGATCCGTACCCGTCACTTGCCCTCCCCCTTCTTCACGCGCTTCTGTGCTGCGCCGCGCCCCGGCCGCAGGTTGGCCAGCACCCTGCGGTGCAGGGCCGGCGGAGCGCCGGCCGGGTTGAACTTCCGCTCCACCGCGTGCTGGGCGACGCTCGCGATGGTGGTGAGCACCAGGTACCAGAGGGACGCGACGATCAGCAGCGCTATCACCTCGAAGTTGGCGAGGTAGAGGTGCTGGGAGACGGTCATCAGGTCGGCGCCGGCGATGACGGAGACCAGCGAGGTGGTCTTCAGCATCGAGATGAACTGGTTGCCGAACGGCGGGATGATCACCCGCATCGCCTGCGGCAGCACCACCCGGGTGAGGATCTGCCGGTTGGACATGCCGAGCGAGGCGCCGGCCTCGCGCTGCCCGGGGTCGACGCTCTGGA
Source organism: Kitasatospora sp. MY 5-36 (assembly GCF_001182915.1). Taxonomy (NCBI): domain Bacteria; kingdom Bacillati; phylum Actinomycetota; class Actinomycetes; order Kitasatosporales; family Streptomycetaceae; genus Kitasatospora; species Kitasatospora sp. MY 5-36. The sequence continues at coordinate 8,648 of NZ_LFVW01000383.1, read as the reverse complement.
TGCCGGCCCGGACGATCTCGGACATGTAGGCGCCCTCGTTGATCGACAGGCCGAGCAGCGCCGCCACGAAGCCGGTGATCAGGGTGTTGGACTGCCAGCTGACCAGCTTGGGCCCGTCGAACGGGATGCCGATGCTGATCTCCGGGAAGAGCAGCGCCAGGTTGAACCAGAAGATCAGCTGGACCAGCAGCGGGGTGCCGCGGAAGAACCAGGTGTACGCCCCGGCGGTGGTCCGCAGCACCGGGCTGTCGGACAGCTGCATCACCGCGACCACCACGCCGATGACGATGCCCACCACCTGGGAGATCAGGGTGAGTTGGACCGTCACCCAGAGCCCTTCCAGGATCACGCCGTCGAACTGGTACCGGGCGACGATGTCCCAGTGCAGGTTGGGGTTGACGATGATCGTCCAGGCCAGCCAGACGGCGACGAAGGCCGCCGCCAGAACGGCGAACCAGCGCGCCGGGCGGGGCCGGCCGGTGACCTCGAAGGCCAGGTCGTCGTCGGCCGCGGTCTCGGCGGTCGGGACCCGGCCGGCCGGTGCGGGCATCGCGGGGTCTCTCATGTCGGTGCTCATCTCGTCGGTGCCGCCGTTCTCACTGCGCCGCGTTGACGGTGGCGCGCTCCACCGCGCTGCCGCCGACCTGGTAGGTGTCCAGCACCTTGCGGTACTCGCCGCTCTCGATCAGCTCCTGGAGCGCCTTCTGCACCGCGTCGCGCAGCCCGGAGTCCTTCTTCGCCACCGCGATGCCCCAGGGCGCCGTCCCGTACTGGTCCGGCAGCACCTCGTAGGAGCCGCTGTTCTGCACGAACATCTGCGCCACCGGGTAGTCCACGATCGTGGCCACGGCCCGCTCGCTGTCCAGCTGGAGCAGCCCGGTCGGGGCGTCCTCGCTCTGCGAGATCGTCATCTTGGTGGCGCACTTGGCGTTCTGCTGCTCGCCGATCTCCAGGTTGGAGCTGCCCTTGGCGAGGACCACCTTCTTCCCGCAGAGGTCCTCCAGGGACTTGATGCCCTCGGGGTTGCCCTTCTTCGTCATGATCACGCCGCCGGTGCGGAAGTAGTCGACGAAGTCGACGGCCTGGCGGCGCTGGGCGCTGTCCGTCATGGAGGACATCACCAGGTCGTAGCGGCCGGCCTGGAGGCCGGGGATCAGGCCGTCGAAGGAGGAGTTGGCGAGCTCCAGCTTCAGGCCGAGCCTCCCGGCGACGGCGGCGGCGAGGTCCGGGTCGACCCCGGTCAGCTCGGTGGTGCCGGGCTTGTACATCTCCATCGGCGGGTAGCCGACGGAGGTGGCGACTCTGAGCACGCCGCTCTGCTTGTTCTTCGCCGGGAGCAGCTCGGCGGCGCTCTTCCCGGCGTTCTGCGCGGCCTGGGCCGCGCCGGCGGCCGGGGAGCCGCCCTGGTCGGAGCGCCCGCAGGCGGTGGCGGCCAGGACGACCAGGGACAGTGCGGCCAGACAGCGCAGGGAACGGGGGCGGTTCATCGGCTACTCCCTCGGGCGGTGACGGTGCGCCGATGCTGGCAGCCGGGTCCGGGTGAACGGAAGATGATGAAGCTATTGCTGCCTCACCAACGATTTTTGTACGGCTGACCGCCCTGTCCTGCGGCTTCCGGCCGTACCGGGCCGGCCTGGTCGCCCGGTCAACCGGTCAGCCGACCGACCGGTGCGCCGGTCAGCCGGTGAGCCACGGGGCCTCGGGCAGCTTGGCGTCCGGCTGCCGTCCGGCGAGTTCGACGGTGGTGGGGGTGCCCAGCCCCGGCATCCGCATCGTCACCCGGCGCAGCCCGCCGTCGCCGTCGACCCAGTAGGTCAGCGGCGAACGGGCACCGTCGGGCGCGGCCCCCTGGGCGCGCGGACCGGCGAAGCGGTCGTAGCCCTTGCCGTCGATCCGGTCCCGGCCCAGCCAGCGGGCCCCGGACTGGGCGAGCAGCAGCGGGTTGTCGGGGCGGTCCGCGCCGAGCTGGACCAGCAGGTTCAGTCCGGCGTCCAGCGGATCCGCCGTGTAGGTGCGCGGCGACCAGCCCTGGCGCGGGATGCGCTCGGCCTGCTCCCAGGCGGGGGCGTCGGTGGCGGGGGCGGTGCCGGCCTGGTCGGGGGCCAGCCCGAGGCCGCCGGTGTCCCAGACGATCAGGCCGTGGTCCAGCGCCCCGCTCGCGCCGGTGGTCCGGTAGCGGCCGACCCCCCGGTGGTTGCGGTAGTCGACGACCCCGTCGACCCGGATGGTGACGCCCCCGCCCTCCTCGGCGGTGAGCGTCACCGCCACCGGGCTCGCCTGGTAGAGGTTCAGCCGCGACAGGGCGAGCCGGCCGGCCTCGTCGGTGGTCACCGGGCGTTCGACGGCCTCGTCGGAGACCGTCCGGTAGACGGCCACGCCGCCCGCCGCGGCGCCGCACACCACGATCGCGATCAGGGCCTTGAGCCAGTGGGACCGCCGGGGCCCGCGGCCGTCGGCCTTCGTCTTGCGGGGCATGCAGCCGCTCCCTCTCCTCGGTCGGACACGACAGTCGGGCGGGCCCGGGGACCAACGGTCCCACGAACCCGCCCGATTCGGGCCCGGTGCCGGTCTCCCCGCACCGGGCCCGGTACGAACACCCCGTCTGCGGCTAGCCGCGCTGGGCGGCCTTGCGCCTGCGGGCCACCAGCACCGTGGCGGTGCCGAGGGCGATCAGCGCCGCCGCGCTGGTCAACACGATCGGCATCCCTTCACCCGCACCGGTGTTGGGCAGGTGCCCGGACGCCGGGGGCGCCGGGGCCGGCGGCACCGGGGCCGCCGTCGTCGGCGCCGGGGTCGGCGTCTCGGTCGGGGTGGGCGTCGGTGTCGGCGTCGGGATCAGCTTGTTGACGGCCGTCACCTCCACACCGGCGTCGAGGTTCGCCGAGGTCAGCTTCAGCGGACCGAAGACGGTGACCTCCGGCGCCGCGTAGCCGTCCGGCGGGCTCAGCTCCTGCCAGTAGTACGTCCCCGGCACGCCGGTGCCCTGGCAGATGCCGTCGGCGCCGGTCGTGCAGGGCTCACCGACCTTGGTGTCGGGCTTGTCGCCGGTCGGCTGGAGCCCGTCGGTCCCGTTGGTCTCGTGCCACAGCTGGAACTTGGCGCCGGCCAGCGGCTTGCCGTCCTGGTCGTGCTTGACCAGGCGCAGCGCGCCCTCCTGGAGCCGGAAGCCGAAGTCGTAGGTGTGGTCGTTCTCGCCGGGGCCGCCGGTGGTCAGCGCCCGCTCCGGGAACCTGCCGTCCTTCGGAACGATGCCCTTGGAGTCGATGAAGTGGTTGTCACCGACGTCGTGGTCGGTCGGCACCCACTGGAAGAGGGGGCCGTCCTTGGCGTAGTCCGCCGGGTTGTCCAGCTTGATCGTGTACTTGGTCCTCGGCTTGAGGCCGCCGTCGACGTTGCTGTCGTCGAAGTAGTACTCGCCGCGCTTGGTCGTCTTGGTGGTGCCGACGAGCTTCCCCGACTCGTCGTACAGGTGGACGGTGGCACCCGGAACCGGCTTCTGGCCCGGCAGTTGGAGGCCGCTGCGCTCGGGGTCGTACCAGACCCGGTTGCCGATCTGGAGCGGCGCCTGGTCGCAGAGCACCTCCAGGTCGCCCATCGCGGCGCCCTTGCCGAACGGCGGGATGCCCGGGCCCGCGTTGAGCCGCACGCCGCCGTCCGCCTTGCCGTCGCGCTTCTGGAAGGCGCTGCCGTAACCGAAGGCCTGGCTGTCGCTGTCGTAGCCCGAGGTCACGATGGAGTCCTCGACCTTCGAGAACGCCATCCCGGCGTTGGCGGGGTTGTTGTGGCCGATCCGGGCGTTGTCGAAGAACCGCTGGCCCCGGGCCTTGGACCCGCAGCCCAGGTTGGTGTCCAGCACGTACGTGCCGTTCTCCGGGCAGGCCTTGAGGAGGTCGCCGCCGGGCAGGACCTTGGACATCGCGCTGCCCGTCGGGCTGGCCGCCGACTGGTCGCCGAAGCGGTCCCGGAAGGCGAGCAGCATCGAGCCGTCGGTCTCGAAGGCGATCTCGGCGACCGCCGGCTCGGGGTTGGCCAGGTAGTTGGCCCCGCAGGCCTGGCCGTTCTGGGTGGTCGGGAAGGTGTCCTGCCACGGGAACCAGGCGGTGCCCGGGCAGGGGCCGCCGACCGTGGTGCCGCGCGGGTAGTCGAGCGGCTGGTTCAGCACGGCCGGCTTGAACGCGCCGGTGGACAGGTCGAACGGCAGCACCACGGCGCGCAGGTCCGTGGCCTTGCCGGTGGACTCGCCCGAGCAGACGCCGCCGAGGAAGCCGGTGCCGTCCTGGATGCCGAGGCCGTACGGACGCCAGTCCCCCGGCGCCGGGCAGCCCGGGTCCGGGATGGCGTAGGCGGCCTTGGGTGCGGCCGCCGTCGCCGCGGTGGCGTCGTAGCGGTAGAGCTTGCGGTCGTTCAGGTTGACGACGAAGAGGTCCTTGCCGTCGTCGGTGATCTTGATGCCGCCGAGGCTCTCCTTGCCCACCGGGGCCAGGAAGCCGTCGTCGTTGCCCGGGCCGTGCGGGGTGGTGCCCGCGTCCGGGACGGTGGCGAACAGCGTGGTCTTCTTCGTCGCCCAGTCGGTGACGTAGATCCCGCCGGGGCCGCCGGGGCCGTAGGCGGTGGTCCGCTTGGCCTGGGCCGAGGAGAACACCCGCTTGTCGGCCTTGTTCCAGGCGATGCCGTACAGGTTGCCGGTCTGCCCGGCCGTGGCCACGTCGGTCAGGGTGAAGCCGGTGCCGGCCGTGCCCCGGGACTCGTACGGGAAGGACACCAGCGTGTGCTGGGCGGCCCCGTCCTGGGGCGGGTTCTGACAGGTCGACACCAGCGGCGCGTTCTTCTGGCAGTAGTCACCCGGGCTCCAGAGCCCCGTGGTGATCTCCACCTTCTTGCCGCCGGAGAGGTCGACGAACTCCTCGTTGGAGCTCAGCTTGTTCGGCCCGCCGTCCAGACCCTCGCGGGAGGCGAAGGCCGGGTAGAGCACGCCCGGCTTCGGATTCACCACCTGGACGCGGTACTTGCCGCCGGTCAGCTTGCTCGCGGCCGGCGCCAGCGTCACCGTGCCGTCCGCCGCCGTGGTGCCCTCGATGGCGACCCCGGCCTCGTCGGTGAGCGTCACCTTCACGCCCGCCATGCCCGATTCCAGCCCGGGCGTCCACACACCGTCGGTGTCCACGGCCCGGATCACGTGGACCGCCACCGTGCCGTCACCGGTCTGGGGGAAGGCCGGCGGGGCCGCCGCCAGGGACCAGGAACCGGCCAGTACGGCCAGCGTCACCGCGCCGCCCGCGGTGCGAAGGCCCGCGGCGCGGCGGCCGGGTGGACCCGTCCGCCGCCCGTCGGAGCCGCGCGCGGCACCGACGGTTCGATCATTTGTCGTCGTCATCCCTGCTCTCATCATCCAGTTGGGCCTGCCGCCCGACCTCGGGAGCGAGTTCGCGAGTGGCGGAAAGCCGCCATTGTTAACGGGAGCTTAAAGGGACTTCACACAAGTTCGCCGGGAAACAAGGAACTTTGACAGGAGATCAGACGTTACGAGGCCGTCACGGCTGCTCATCCGGCCCCGGCCGTCGAGCCGTTGACCAGCGCCGATCCGCCTGCTGCGGCCCGCCGCCCCCGGCCGTCACCGTACCGCACCGTTGACCGTCGAACACTCTTCCCCCCGGAACCGTCCACACCGGGCCCCGACTCACCCACCCCACCCACAACTTGGGCAACAACCGGCCACCGGCTGGCCCCGCCCCGGGGCGGACTGGCACGATGTCCGAATGCGCATTCTGGTCATCGGCGGCACCCGCTTCATCGGATTCCACTTCGCCGAGGCGGCACTGGCCGCCGGGCACGAGGTCACGGTGGTGCACCGGGGCCGCTCCGGCGCCGGACTCCTCCCGGACGCCACCCACCTGATCGCCGACCGCGACGCCGACCTGTCCGCGCTGCGCGGCCGGCACTGGGACGCCACCGTCGACCTCTGCGCCTACTACCCGCGCCAGGTACGGGAGTTGGCGGCCGCCCTCGACCCCGGCGCCGCCGGGCGCTACCTGCTGGTCTCCTCGCTCTCGGTGTACGACGTCCCGGCCGCCCCGGGCTACGCCGAGGACTCCGCCCTGCTCCCCGCCGACGGCCCGGAGGCCGAGGAGATCACCGCCGGGACCTACGGCGTCCTCAAGGTCCAGTGCGAGCGCGCCGCCCGGCAGGCCTTCGGCCCGGAGACCCTGCTGGTCCGCCCGACGTACGTGATCGGCCCCCGCGACTACACCCACCGCTTCGACTACTGGGTGGAGCGCCTCACCCGGGGCGGCGAGGTGCTCGCCCCGGGCCGGCCGGACGCGCCGCTCCAGGTGGTCGACGTCCGCGACCTCGCCGCCTGGATGCTCGCCCTGCTGGAGCGGGGCGCCTCCGGCGCCTACCACGCCGCCACTCCCCCGCCGTTCGGCATCGGCGACCTGCTCGACGCCGTCGCCGCGGCGGTCGCCCCGCCCGGCACCACCCTCTCCTGGGTGGACGAGGACTTCCTCCGGGCCGCCGGCGTCCAGGAGCGCGCCCTCCCGCTCTGGCCCGCCGACCCGGAGAGCCGCGCCACCAGCACCGCCGACCCGGCGGCCGCCCTCGCCACCGGCCTCGCCCTCCGGCCGGTGGCCGACAGCGCCCGCGACATCCAGCCGTTCGAGCGCGTGCCGGGCACCCTCGACCCCGAGCGGGAAGCCGAACTCCTCGCCGCCTGGCACCAGCGGTAGCGGTAGCGGCGCCGACGCGGAGTCCACCGGCACGGGGCCGACCGCCGCCCCGCGACAGCCGGTCCGGCCCCGGCCCGGACATCTCCCGGGCCGGGGCCCACGCCGCTCGGGCCTCCCGCGCCTCCGCTGGTCGCCATGCCCCTCCCCGTCCCTCCCTGCGCGCCTGCGCGCCTCAGCCCGCCAGGGGCGGGTTGAGCCGGGCGAACGCCTCCTGCCGCCGGTACGGGAAGTACGGGTACGGCGCGGTGCGGGCGCTCGCCGCGTCCAGCCGGGCCACCTGCTCCTCCGTCAGGGACCAGCCGACCGCGCCGAGGTTCTGCCGCAGCTGCTCCTCGTTGCGGGCGCCGATGATGACCGAGGAGACGGTCGGACGGCGCAGCAGCCAGTTGATCGCCACCTGGGGGACGGTGCGTTCGGTCTCGGCGGCGACCTCGATCAGCGCGTCGACCACCCGGTACAGCAGCTCGTCCTCCACCGGCGGGCCGTAGTCGGCGGTGTCGTGCAGCCGGCTGCCGTCCGGGAGCGGCTGCCCGCGGCGGATCTTCCCCGTGAGCCGGCCCCAGCCGAGCGGGCTCCAGACCAGGGCGCCGACGCCTTCCTCCTGTGCGAGCGGCATCAGTTCCCACTCGTAGTCGCGGCCGACGAGCGAGTAGTAGACCTGGTGGGCGGCGTACCGGGGGCGGCCGTGCCGGTCGGCGAGGGCGAGGGACTTCATCAGCTGCCAGCCGGAGAAGTTGGAGACGCCGGTGTAGCGGATCTTGCCGGCCCGGACCAGGTCCTCCAGGGTGGCGAGCACCTCCTCGATCGGGGTGCCGGCGTCGTAGGCGTGCAGCTGGAACAGGTCCAGGTAGTCGGTGCCGAGGCGGCGCAGCGCGTCGTCGACGCTCCGGACCAGCCGGGCGCGGGAGGTGCCGGCGTCCTGCGGGCCGTCGCCGGTGGGCAGTCCGGCCTTGGTGGAGATCAGCACCTGGTCGCGGCGGCCGCGGACCGCCTGACCGAGCACCTCCTCGGAGGCGCCGTCGGAGTAGACGTCGGCGGTGTCGAAGAGGGTGACTCCGGCATCGATGGAGATGTCGAGGAGCCGGCGGGCCTCCTGGACGTCGGTGGTGCCCCAGGCGCCGAACAGCGGGCCGCGCCCGCCGAAGGTGCCGGTGCCGAGACTGAGCGCGGGCACCTTGAGTCCGGACGCGCCGAGCCGGCGGTACTCCATGTCGGTGGCGATGGTCATGGCGGATTTCTCCCCTCGAAGCCCCTAATGGGACCGCTGTTCCGTTAGGATGCTCTGAACCTAGCAGAGTCCACCCGTCTAATGGAACAGGAATCCCGTTAATGGCCGTCGAGCCCTCCACGCCCGGCACGGTCCGCCCCGGCGGCCGGACCGCCCGGGTCCGCGCCGCCGTCCTGCGCGCCGCCGAGGACGCCCTGGTCGAGCGCGGCTTCAGCGGCCTCGACCTCGGCGACATCGCCCAGCGGGCCGAGGTCGGCCGCACCACCGTCTACCGCCGCTGGGGCAGCACCACCGCGCTGGTCGCCGACCTGCTCGCGGACATGGCCGAGCAGTCGCTGCCGCGCACCGACAGCGGCTCCCTCGCCGGGGACCTCCGGGCCAACGCCCGGCTCGTCCAGCGCACCCTGGCCGACCCCCGGCAGGGCGCGCTGTTCCGCGCCGTCATCGTGGCGGCGACCTGCGACCCGGACGCGGCCGAGGCCCTGCGGCACTTCTACCGGCGCCGGGTCGAGGAGTGGGCGCCGTGCGTCGCCGCGGCCGTCGAGCGCGGCGAACTCCCGCCGGACACCGACGGGTTCGAGGTCGTCCGGGCGGTCTCGGCGCCGCTCTACTACCGGATGCTCACCACCGCCGAGCCGCTGGACGAGGCGGCCGCGGACCGCGCGGCGGAGGCCGCCGAGGCGGCGGCCCGCGCC
>NZ_LFVW01000382.1:0-11517 GCF_001182915.1 Kitasatospora sp. MY 5-36 | reverse complement strand
GGCCTCGGCCTGCGCCCGTCGGCGGGGCAGCGCGTCGAGCACGGCCCCGGACAGCTCGCTGCGGCTAAGGTCCCGGTCCGCCGTGACGAGGTCGTAGAACGCCTCGCGCCGGGACGGCGGCAGGGCGCGCAGCAGCCGGGCGAGCCAGATCGGGGCGGTGCTCCAGGCCCGGCCGAGGTCCGGCAGCTCGGGCGGGTCGAGCCGGGCGACCCGGGTCAGCGCGCTGCGGGAGATCGACGCGGTGGCCGCGCGTTCGGGCGGCGTGATCAACCGGATGGTCCGGCCGGGCGCGGCGGTCAGCAACCGGCCCAGGCACCCCTGCACCGGCTGCGGCAACCACGTGGGGCAGTGGCGTTCCAGCAGGTCCAGTACCCGCTCCGGTCGGTGTCCGGCGGCGGCCGCCAGCACGTCCGCGTTGCGCTGCCACCAGGCGGGGCGGGCCGGCTCGGGCAGTTCGGCGAGCTGGCGGGCCACCTCGTCCAGCAGCAGGTCGGGGTGGCGGCGGGCCAGGGTGTTCCAGTGCGTCACGGCGAGGAACAGCCCGGGCAGGTACCGGGCGACGGTCTCGGGCCCGCAGCCCGGCAGCAGCCGGGCCGCCGCCGCGTCCCCCCACGCCTGCCGGACGGGGAGCAGCAGCCGCTCCGCCAGCGCGGTGCGCCCGCGGGCGACGATCAAGGTGGTGAGCCGGTGACGCAGGACGGCGGGCGCGTCGGCCATCGCCGCGGCCAGCAGCTCGTCCGCGACCGGCAGGTGGAGTGCGGCCTTCAGGGCCTGGCGGCTGACCGCCGGGTCGGGATCGGTGAGCCGCGCGGCGACGAAGGCGCCGTCCCCGGCGATCGTGGCGGCGACTCCGGCCAGCCCTCGGCCGTAGGCGCCGCGCTTGTCGAGTTCCGCCAGCAGCGGGCCGAACCGCTCCGGTCCGTCGCCCTCGTTCGGTCCCTCCGCTACCCGTTCCTTCGTCCAGACGGCGAGGCGCCGCATCCGGGCGGGGTGGGCGAGCGGGGCGAGCTCGGCGAGGAGGTGGTCGACGGCTTCGGCCGGGCTGTGCGGTGCACTGGACATGCGGGCCATTCAACAGGCCGCCCGCCCCCGCGGTCGCAGGGTTTTCCGGGTGGACCGGTTGTACGAACGTGCCCGGCGGTCCGGGAGCGGGAGGCGGGTGCGCCGGCCGCCGCGTCCCGGACCATCGGCGCCAACCGCTCTGCGTCCAGAACAAAGTAGGATGATTCGACTCCCGCTACGCGCGAAGAGTTCCACAAATATCTTATTTGACCGATTTACCTCCCGCTTCACACGCACGGAGCCACCCTCATGGACAATCCGTCCACCGACGCCAACGACGGCGCGATCGAGACCCGCGGCATTGAGCCTGTCCCCGACCACGAGCGCCGGGGCAGAGTCCGCGAGCTCTTCCCGACCTGGGTCGCGGCGAACATCAGCGTCCTGCTCCTCACCATGGGTGCGGCCCTGGTGGTGTTCAACCACTTGAACTTCTGGCAGGTCCTGGTCGTCGCCGCGTGCGCCGCCCTCATCTCGTTCGGCATGGTCGGCGTGCTGTCGGTCTCCGGGAAGTGGGGCGGAGCCCCGGGCGCGACCCTCTCCCGGGCCACCTTCGGGGTACGCGGCAACCTCTTCCCCGGCGCGATCCTCTGGATCGCCCGGTTCGGCTGGGAGACGATCAACGCCGTCACCGGCGCCTACGCCGTGCTGACCGTCCTCGACCTGGTCTTCGGCGTCAAGAGCAACACCGCGCTGATCGTGATCACGCTCTTCGCCTTCGTCGCCTGCACCTTCCTGGTCTCCGGCATGGGCCGGAAGGCGCTGAACGTCTGCAACACCTGGTCGACGTACCTCTTCGGGGTCTTCAGCGTGCTCGTGCTGGGCTACCTGGTCGCGACCATGAACTGGAGCGAGGTCTTCTCCAAGCCCGCGGGCACCACCGCGATGATGATCGCCGGCATCGGGACCATCGCGGCCGGCGGCATCAGCTGGGTCCCCACCGGCCCGGACTTCGCCCGCTACCTGCCGCACGCCGCCTCCGGCCGGAAGATCGTCGGCGTGACGGTCTCCGGCGCCGGCCTGGTCATGGTGCCGATGGTGCTGATGGGCGCCGTGATGGCGGTGGCCTCGCCCGGCCTGGCCGAGGCCGCGGACCCGGTCTCCTTCCTCGGCGACCTGCTGCCGACCTGGCTGGCCGTGCCCTACCTGCTGACCGCGATCGTGGGCATGCTGCTGATCAACAGCCTCTCCATGTACTCGGCCGGCTTCACCGCGCAGACCATGGGCGTGAAGCTGCCGCGCGCCATGGCCGTCAGCATCAACGCCGTGATCTCGCTGGTCGGCGGCCTGCTGCTGATGCTGGTCGCCAAGAGCTTCCTGGGCTCGTTCATCACCTTCCTGATCCTGCTCGCCGTCTCCTTCTCGGCCTGGATCGGCGTCTACGCGGTGGACATGTACCGGCGCCGCTCGCGCGCGGTGCGCTACGACGCCGCCGCGCTCATGGACACCAGCAGGAAGAGCCGCTACTGGTACACGGGCGGCTTCTGCTGGCAGGCGATGGTGTCGTGGGTGCTCGCGCTGCTGGCCGGGCTCGCCTTCACCAAGTGCGACTGGTTCGCCGGCCCGTTCTCCGGCACCTTCGTCGGCAAGTACGGGCTCGCCTGGGCGGCGACCATCGTGATCTCCGGCGTGATCATGGCCGTGCTCCCGACCCCCCGGGAGAACACCTCCGGCACCGACGAGCAGGCTGCCGAGCAGGCCGCTGAGCAGGCCGCCACCGTCTGACCGCACGACCACGCCCCCGGACCGCCCGGCGGTCGGCTCACCCGAGCCGACCGCCGGGCGGCTCCGTTTCGGCGGCCCACCGGTGGCTCCAGGCAGTGAGCGGGCCGAGGGCGGTGACGAGGTCGGCGCCGAGCGGCGTGAGCCGGTAGGCGTCGTCGTGCGGGGCGAGCAGCCCGGCCTCGGTCAGCTCGGCGATACGGGTGCTGAGCACGCTCGAGGACATCCGCTCGCACCGGCGCTGGAGCTCACGGAAGCCCGCCGGGGCCTGGCTCAGCTCCCACAGGATGCGCAGCGTCCAGCGCCGGCCCAGCAGGTCGAGCGCGGCCATCACCGGGCGGCCCCGCCCTCGCCCCGCAGGCCGGACTCACCCCCGAACAGCTCCGCGCGACCGCCGCCGCCGATCCCGATTCGGCAGGCGCCGCCTGGTCCCCCCGGCAGTCGGCCCTGCTCGCCGCCGTCGACGAGCTACACGACACCCCTACCTCTCGCCAGCCGCCTGGGAGGCCCTACGCCCGCACTACGACGACGCCCAGTTCCTGGAACTCCTCGTCCTCACGGGCTGGTACCGCACCATCGCCTACCTCGCCAACGGCGTCGAGCTGGATGCGGAACCGTGGGCCGTACCGCTCCCCGGCACGGAGGAGGACAGCTGAGCCACGGCCCGGCCCGGTCATCCCGGGCCGGGCCGCTGCCAGCGCAGAGGAAGCCGTCGTACGACGTCCAGGACGTCGAACCATCCGACCTTGCCCACACCCGCTACTGGATACCAGCCCCAGGTCAAGGGAATCTGTTACCCGCAGAACCTCGCCCAGTCATGCGAGCCTCGACCAGCATCGGAAGTGGAGTCGTCACCATGGGATTCGGTCTTGTCGTACGCTTCGTCGCCCACAACACGGAAGCCGCTCGTGCCTTCGACCGGTTGGCAGAGAAGGCACTTGAGGGCATCCGCGCCAAGGAGCCCGGCACTCTCGTGTACGTCAACCACGCCGTACCTGAGGAGCCCACCGTCCGCGTCTTCTACGAGCTGTATGCGGACCGCGAGGCTTTCGAGGAGCACGAACGACAGCCGCATGTCCAGGCCTTTCTGGACGAACGCGCCCAGTACCTCGCCTCCTTCGACGTCACGTTCCTGGAGGAGATCTCAGGTAAGGGCAGCCCGGGAGGCCGTTCATGAACTCGTCGTCATCGCAGGCCGAAACGCCCCGTCGGAGCTGGTGAAGCTCGCCAAACGCGCGAACGCCACGAGGTGATGGCGAAGTTCAGGCCGCCGGACGTCGCCGTATCGGCGACGTCCGGCGGATCGACTCATCGGCTCGATTGGATCCAGCCCGCCGCGCTCGGTGGACGAGCGCGGCGGGCGCGTCCGTGCACCTCAGTGGCGGTGGTGGTTGTCGGGTTGGGCGGGGTCGCCTGGGTGTTCCAATCCCTCGACCAGGGTGAGGCGTTGGGCGCGTTCGTGGTCGAGCCAGCGGACGAATGCTGTCGGCGGGCGGCGGCGCGAGGGTGGGGGTGGGGTCGTCGCCTTCCGGGGTGGTGTGGGTGGCTAGGAGGGCTGCCGTCCAGGGACCGGTGGTGACCCACTCGCCGGGTGGGGCTGCGCGGAGGGCCTCGGCGAGGGCGACGGGGAGGGTGGTGGGGTCGGCTTCCAACTCGCCGTCGGGGAGAGCGAGGTGCCAACTCTCGGCCGCCGGGCGGGTGGTCAGGGTTCGGTAGTGGGCGATGTCCTCGGGTGAGGGGTCGACGTCGGCCGTCACGGCGTCGTAGACGGCGCGGACGGCGGCGTTGCCCTCGTAGGCGGCCGCCGTGATGGAGCCGAGTTCGACGGCGGCCTGTTGGTCGAGGTGGGCGGGGCCATCAGGAGCCACGGGCAGGTCGCGTTCGGCGGCGACTGCCTCGCAGAGGGCTTCGGTCAACAAGACCTGCGCGACCCAGCGGGTCAGCTGGCGGTCCTCCGAACTGCCCGGTTGTGGCAGGGCGGTGGCGCGCGGGCCGTTCCGGAGGGCGGCGAGGCGGTGGTCGAGGGCCGCACGTGGGAGGGGGCGACCGTCGAGGAGGCCGAGGGTCATGCTTCCACCACCAGGGCGACGGTCGGGGCGTACTGGCAGCGGCCGAACCACATGACCTTCGCCAGGGCCCAGTACGAGCCCGGATCGGTGGATTCGGCGACGGAGAGGGCGAATTCGACCACCGACGAGCTGCCGGCCGGGACGGTGAAGCCGCGGACGGGGTCGGCGATGACGTCCCAGGTGCCCCAGGGGGAGACCAGTTGCAACTCGCCCCGGATCTCGCCGCGGGTGCGGTTGGTGAGGGTGAGGGAGAGGGCGGTACGGCTGCCGGGGACGACGTGCAGGGTCTCGGTGGAGACCTCGACGTCCAGTCCGGTGTCGCGGCCGCTGGTGGCCTTGGTGCCCTGGGCGATCGTCCAGTCCTCGGGGGTGTCGCCGGGGACGGGCAGCAGGTCGGGCAGGTCGCCGACGGCGATGGTCACCACGTCTTCGATCTGCTGGCCGTCGTGCTCGATCCGGACGGCGGCGAAGTGCAGCCCGGGCTCGGCGTCGGCCGGCGGGGTGAGGGTCACCGGGAAGCGCAGGTGGCCGTCGGGTGCGAGCCGGTACGGGCGGCTGCCGAGGCTCGTGGTCCAGCCCTCGGGCGGGAGTACGACGGCTGTGCCCTCGACGGCCGCGTCCCGCAGCTGGGAGGAGAGGGCGACCGAGAGCGTCACCGGCTCCCCCGCCGTCCGCAGCAGTCCGGGCGAGGCACCGACGGACACCGGGAGGTAGCCGAGCGGTGCCGGGCCCCGGTTGTGCAGCCAGTAGCGGGCATGGACGGGCTGGGCCGTCTCCGCCACCGGACCGAGGTCCGTCTCACCCTCCGGGGCCGTGACGGCCGGGGAGGCGAGCAGGGTGGCGATCTGCGAGCCGGCGAGGTCGAGGGCGGCGCCGTCGGCGGGGCGCGGGCGTTCCAGCAGGTCGGCGGCGCGCACGTCGTCCAGGCCGAGTGCGCCGCTGAGCTTCGCGGTCCGGCCGAGGCCGGTCGACTCGACCAGCCGGACGGTGAGTTCGCTGCCGAGCGGCACGGCCGAGCCGTGCGCGATCGGGTTGCCGGTCGGCTTGAGGGTGCCGAGCAGCACCTCGCGCTGGGGTTCGACCCGCAGCCAGGAGAGGGTGGCCGGCAGCGGTCCTTCCTGGGCGGGGGCGATCCGGGCGTACAGCGGGTGGTTGAACTCCTGGCCCTGGGCGGGCAGTGTCTGGTCCCGCCAGTCGCCTTCGCCGCCGACCAGTGCGTAGCTGAACTCGTGTGTCCAGTGCTGGAGTTGGAAGGAGGCGCCGTCGGGCAGGGTGCGCCGGGGCGGGTCGATCCAGACGCCGGACGGCCAGCCGGTGCAGGAGCGCATCAGCGACAGGTGCAGCGCGCCGGTGGTGTCGACGGCGAAGCCGGGCAGGCCGAAGCTCAGCAACGCCACGGTGTGGTCGGCGAGTTGGTCCTGGACGGCGGACGGGCAGACGGCGGTGATCCGGGCGTCGGCCAGGTCGTCGACCAGGGCGGAGGGGTCGGAGACGATCAGTGCCGGCAGTGCGCGCAGGTCTCGCAGGTCGGCGTCCGGGCGCCAGACCTCGGTGAGCGGGGTCGCCGCCGGTACCCAGACCGCGCCGTGCGCCTTCAGGGCGGCCGCGTACTCCTCGCCCGCCAGGTCGATCAACTCCCGTGCCACCGGGTTGAGGTCCGGCGAGCCGACCACGATGCGGAAGTCCGGCAGGTTGGAGTCCACGTCCAGCCAGCCGTACCGCGCCCAGTCGGCGCCCGAGGTGGTGGCGGTGACCCCGACCCGCGCCAGTGCGACCACCAGGGGGCGGGCGTCGGCGGCGTCGTCCAGGGTGGGGACGACGACCTCGGCCACGCCGAGGGCGCGCGAGCCGGTCACCGTCCCCGCGCTGTCGGTCAGTTCGGCCCGCGCGGTGGCGCCGAGGCCGAACCAGGTGTTGGCCGGGTTGTCCAGGGTCCACGGCGCCTCCGCCGAGTCCACGTCGGGCATCGCGAAGCCGCGTCCGACGACCGCGCCCGCGACCTCGCTGACCGGCAGGCCGCCGGGGACGTCCACCGGGAAGCGCAGCCGCAGCAGCCGGTCGGCGCCGGAGTAATCCACCACCCGGGTACGGCAGTCCACCCGGTCGAGGCCGCGCCACAGGGTGACGGTCTGCTCGTACCGGACGCCGTCGACGGTGCCGTCGATCAGCAGGCGCTCGCCGAGCGGCCCGGTCTCCCGGCGGACGGCGGCGTCGGCTCCCCCGGAGCCGGTCACCGGTCCGCTGGGCACCAGGTGCCAGGGGCCCTCGCCGAAGTCGGGGTGCTGCGGGTACTCCTCGTACACGCGCAGCTCGTTGCCGATCCGGCCGTCCTGGATCAACTCCCGGTCGTACAGGAGGTCCTGAACCGAGCAGAGGCCGCCGCCGCGCGCCGGGTCGGCGGTCACCCGGTACCGGCCGTTGCCGATCGTCAGGCCCGGGGCCGCCGTCCACGGCTGCTCCGCCTCCCCCTCCACCAGTCGCCAGGTGCGCCAGCCGAGCGCGGGCACATCGGCGGCGAGGAAGCGCAGGGTGCCCCGGTCGACGGCGCTGGGCACGGGCGAGCCGGTGTCGTCCAGCACCCTCACCGAGTCGGTGCCGGAGGGGAGTTCGACACTCACCAAGTCGGTCCGGTCGAAGGAGAGCGTGTTGGCGACCACGACGGCCTGCCCCGCGCCCGCCGTGGAGATCCGCGCGGTCAGCGCGTCCAGCGCCGCGTCCCGGACGCCGGAGGCCAGGTCGTACGCCTCCCGCCAGCCGCCGAGCAGGTCCAGGTACACCTGGTCGGACTCGGAGCCGGTGATCGCGTCGTGGTGGGCGCCGTAGGCGAGTTGGCGCCAGACCTTGTCGAGCGCCGCGGCCGGGTAGCGGCCGAGGCCGTGCACGGAGGCGAGCGTGGCGAGCTTCTCGGCGTCCACGGCCGCGACCTCGCCGGCCCGTTGGGCCTGCTTGGTGTCGATGTACGAGACGTCCTTGCCGGTGTACACCGGGTTCATGTCGCGGGTCTGCGGGCTGGGCCGCCGGCCGGTGGCCGCCAGCTCGGCGCGGACGGCGTCGAGGAAGTCGCGGGGGGTGGCGCAGACGAACCGGGGCCAGAGGTACCTGGCGGCCCAGGAGCGGTGGATCTCGGTGACCCACTTGTTCGGCGGGGTGTAGTCCGTGCCCACCGGCAGCAGCAGGTTCTTCGTCGCGCCCACGGGCTTGAGCTTGCGGTACAGCTCGTAGACGGCCTGTTCGGCGGTGGCGAGGTCCGGGGAGGAGTCCATCCACCAGCCGGCCGAGTAGTGGTGCGGCATGTAGTGGGTGAGCACGCCGTCCCCGCCGGGGGCGATCCACTCGAACTCGCTCGGGAACTGCATCACCCGGGCGTCGTCCTTGGCCTCGCGGAAGTTCTTCTGGATCGGGCCCCACTGGTGGAAGGGGCCGCGCGCCCAGGCGCTGCCGGTGAGGCCGGCCGCGGCGAGGTGGCCGGGGAACTGCGGGTCGTGCCCGAACACGTCGAGCTGCCAGGCGGTTCGGGGGTCGCCGCCGAGGATGTCGCGCTGGTAGCCGATGCCGTAGACGATGTTGCGGATGGTGGTCTCGGCGCCGGTGAGGTTGGTGTTCGGCTCGTTGTAGGTGCCGCCGACGAGTTCGACCTGGCCGCGTTCCAGCAGCTGCCGCAGGGTCTCGCGGCGCTCCGGGTGCTGGTCGAAGTACGGCTTCAGGTAGTCGACTTCGGCGAGCACGAACTTGTACACCGGGTCCCGCAGGGCGAGGTCCAGGTGCGCGTCGACGAGGGCGAAGCCGTTGCGCTCCCACAGCGGCCGGGTGGTGGCGTCGGCGGAGAGCAGTTCCCATGGGGAGGTGTAGGCGGCCTGGGTGTTCCACCAGACCGGGTCGTAGTGGAAGTGCGAGACCAGGAACATCGTCCAGCCGGGCTCGGCGACCTCGACCACGGATTCGGCGGTGGCGTCGGAGGCCCGGACGGTGACCGGGAGTCGGTCGCCGGTCGAGGCCCCGCTGATCTCCAGCGGGACCTCGACCAGGCCCGTGCCGGTCGCCTCGCCGCGGACGCCCGGGCCGCTGACGGTGATCCGGGCGGCCGGGCCCTCCAGCGTGACCCGCAGCACTTGGCGCGGGGCGTCCTCGGGGCCGACGAACAGATCGGTGCTCTCGACGGCGGTGATGGTGACCGGCACGGGGGTGCTTCCTTTCCTCGAACAGGGCGGCGCAGGACAGCGCGGGACAGCGCGGGACAGCGGGAGGGCAGCGCGGGCTACGCGCCCCAGGCCTCGAACTCGTAGACGCGGGCGGCCGGATCACCGTTCTGGGTCGGCGTGTTGACCACCAGCCGGACGTAGCGGGCGGCGATGTCCACCGGGTGGGTGGTGGTGCCGGCCGTGTTGCCGGTGACGTCGGCGACGGTCGTCCAGGGGTCGTTGGCGCCCGAGCGGACCTGGATGGTGAAGTCGCGGGTGTTGAACGAGGCGCTCTCGCCGCCCGCCGCCGCATGCTTGACCACGAACTTCGACAGCTGCTTCGCCGAACCGAGGTCCACCTCCAGCCACTTGGCGGAGGTCAGCGCGCACCACTTGTCGCCGGTCCCGCCGCTGACGCTGCCGTTGACGGCCTTGGCCGGGCCCTCGTTGGCGTTGCACTGGCCGGAGGCGGTGGCCGGGCGGTTGAGCGCCAGGTTGGTGGAGGTCGGCGGGGTGCCGTTCCAACCGACGGTCGTGGACGCGGCGGTGGAGCGCCCGTAGGTGGTGGACACCGCCTCGACGTCCAGCGTGGTGGCGTTCTCGCCGCCCGCCCGGTCGAGCCGCCCGACGAAGTACGCGTCGTTGGGCGTGGCGCCGAGGAAGCTGCGGCTGCCGTCCGCGTTGCGGCGGTACACCTCGTAGTGGTGCACGTTGCCGCCGGGCGCCGCCGTCCAGGACAGCCGCAGCGACTGGCTGGAGCCGGCGGTCACGTCGCTCGCGCCGAGCACGGTGAGTCCGACCGGTGCCGCCGGGGTCTCCACCGAGCCGTCGTAGACAGCGAGTTGGCCGATCCGGAGGTCGTACGAGGGGTCGCTCCCCTCGACCCGCAGGGCGATCTGGGCGATGGTGCGGCCCGCGTACGGGGAGAGGTCGAGGGTGTGCCGCTCCCAGCCGGTGCCGGTGTTGGCGCCGACGTCGACCGTGGTGAAGCTGCTCGGGGAGTCCGTGAACGACACCGCGGCCTTGAGCTTCGTGGGCCCGGCGGCCGGGGTCTTGACCACCAGGTCCAGCCTGGTGTTCGCGGCGACGGGCAGCTTGGTCTGGTACAGCCGTACGGTGTTGGCGGCGTCGAGCTTTCCGCTCAACCGCAGGGAGGAACCGCCCTGGTAGGCGTCGCCGAAGTCGACGGACGGGGTGAGCCTGCTGCCGGTCGAGTCGACCATCCAGCGGTAGGTGGGCGGGACGTCCTGGAGCGAGAGGTTGTTCCAGCCGCCGGTGGCGACCCGGGTGCCGGCCGCGTTGTAGAAGTCGCCCTGCCCGGTGTCGAAGGTGGTGACGAACGGCTTGGCGGTGATCGGCGAGGATTCGGCGACGTAGCCGGCCAGGCCGGGCCAGCTCGCCGAGAGGTCGGTCCGGGACGGGTCGTTGTTGGCGCCGACCCAGTAGCGGGCGTCCTTGGCGTAGAAGTCGGCGCGGTCGATGGCGGACTTCCAGGTCCACTCGGGGCGGTAGAGGCCGAGCGAGGTGGTGTGCGGCTGCCCGGACGGGAAGAGGGCGGACCAGTTCACGCCGGTGTTGTAGCCGTTGGCCTCGGTGTCGATGCCGGAGTAGAGGTCGTACTCGCTGCGGCCGAGCTGCCGGGCCAGCGCCCGGGAGGAGTTGAGGCCGCTCGCCGACCAGTCGAAGTTCAGGAACATCGAGTCCGAGGTGCGCTTCGAACCATCTTGCAGGAAGGGCGAGTTGGCGGAGGTGAGGGCGTTCTGCCAGTTCACCCCGCCGGAGGTGGTCATCGCGTCGTACCACATGAAATCGGTGCCGCTCTGCGCCTTGGTGTACTGCATCAGGTTGCGCAGCTCGCCCGCCAGGGCCGAATCACCGCCGCCGGTCTCCTGGTTGATGAACCAGCCGTCGAAGCCGTAGTACTGCGCGGCCTGGACGAGCTTGTCGGCGACGGGGTAGCGGCTGCCGGACTTCTGGACGAAGTCGCGCACCCACTGGAGCTGTCCGCCGTACGCGCCGGGCGGGAAGAAGACCGTGCCGTACACCTTGACGCCGTTGCGGTGAGCGGCGTCGATCACGGTCGGGTTGGGGGCGAGGATGAGGCCCTCGCCGGCCGAGCCGCCCCAGAACACCAGCTTGTCGACGTACTGCCAGTAGCCGAAGGCGTAGTAGTTGGGGTCGGCGGAGCCCTGCGAGGGGTTGTTGGAGGTGGGGCCGAAGGAGACCAGCGAGGCGATCTTCCCTTCGCCGGTCCGGGCGTTGGGGTTGGCCCGCAGCGCCGGGTCGCTGGTGCGCGGCTGGAGCGGGACGCGGGAGCGGTTGAAGCGGGCGTCCGGGTCGGTGGCCGGGTCCCAGTTCAGGATGCTGCTGGGGTACCAGTACGAGGCGAAGGGCTGGCTGCCCTGGCCGGCGGTGGCGGCGGGTGTCGCGGCCGGCCCGGCGCCCGGCAGTGCGGCCGGTGCCGGGTCGGCCCAGGCGGCGGGGGTGGC
>NZ_LFVW01000381.1:0-11583 GCF_001182915.1 Kitasatospora sp. MY 5-36 | reverse complement strand
CCGGCCGAGAAGGCCGCCCCGGAGCGCTCCGCCGAGCGTCCCGGCGTCCCCGGCGTGCCCGCCCCGCCCGGCGCTCCCCCGGCCGGCGGCTCCCGCAAGGACGAGCCGGCCGCCCGGCTGAACCCCAAGTACCTGTTCGACACCTTCGTCATCGGCGCCAGCAACCGCTTCGCGCACGCGGCGGCGGTGGCGGTCGCCGAGGCTCCGGCCAAGGCGTACAACCCGCTCTTCATCTACGGCGAGTCCGGGCTGGGCAAGACCCACCTGCTGCACGCCATCGGGCACTACTCGCGCAGTCTCTTCCCGGGCACCCGGGTGCGCTACGTGTCCTCGGAGGAGTTCACCAACGAGTTCATCAACTCGATCCGGGACGGCAAGGCGGACACCTTCCGCCGCCGCTACCGGGACATGGACATCCTGCTCGTGGACGACATCCAGTTCCTCGCGAGCAAGGAGTCCACGCAGGAGGAGTTCTTCCACACCTTCAACACCCTGCACAACGCGAACAAGCAGATCGTCCTCTCCTCGGACCGGCCGCCCAAGCTGCTGACCACGCTGGAGGACCGGCTGCGCAACCGCTTCGAGTGGGGTCTGATCACCGACGTCACCCCGCCGGAGCTGGAGACCCGGATCGCGATCCTGCGCAAGAAGGCGATCCAGGAGCAACTCAACGCTCCCGCCGACGTGTTGGAGTTCATCGCCTCCCGGATCACCCGCAACATCCGGGAGTTGGAGGGCGCGCTGATCCGGGTGACCGCCTTCGCCAACCTCAACCGGGCCCCGGTGGACCTGGAGTTGGCCGGGATCGTCCTCAAGGACCTGATCCCGGGCGGGGACGAGGACGCCGGCCCGGAGATCACCGCGCAGGTCATCATGCAGCAGACCGCCGCCTACTTCGGCCTGGGCGTGGACGACCTCTGCGGGTCCTCGCGCAGCCGGGTGCTGGTGACGGCCCGGCAGATCGCGATGTACCTCTGCCGCGAGCTCACCGACCTCTCGCTGCCGAAGATCGGCGCGCAGTTCGGCGGCCGCGACCACACCACGGTGATGCACGCGGACCGCAAGATCCGCTCGCTGATGGCCGAGCGGCGCTCGATCTACAACCAGGTCACCGAACTCACCAACCGCATCAAGAGCTAGCCGGAGCAGGCACGGCGGGGCCCCGGGTCCGAAGACGGGCCCCCAAGGGCGTCAGGAGCGAATCCTGACGCCCTTTCTCGTGTCCACAGGTGTGCGTCGCGCGCCGGCTGGGCAGGGATGCCCTCGACGGACGGTCCGCCAGTCCACAGCCCGCGCCGAACAACTGACCGGTGATTCGAAACCCGGGGGCGCGCAAGGCCGTTGTCCACAGGACGGGCCCCTCCGCCGCCGTCCACAGGGTGGGGAGTGCGGAGTTATCCAGAATTCGTCCACAGGCCCGTCGCCGCTACGCTCTTCCGCGCAGGTCAGGTGCCTGTGGACTTGTGCACAACGGTTATCCACAGGGTGTGGACAATTGACGGGTCCACAGTGGGCCGTCCGGGTTATCCACCGGTTGTCCCCAGGGGAGGGCCGGTTATCCCCAGGTTGTCCACAGCGGCGTCCACAGTTCGACAACCGTGGGCTGGCGTTCATACCCTGGTGTGAAAGGCGTCACGTAAAGTTGACCGGCGCCCGTGGATAACCGGGCCCGGATCTGGGGACAGCCCTGGGGATAACCTGTGGATACCCTGTGTGCCCTGTGGGTAACGCTCGGCTGTCCACAGCGCGGCCTGCCCGTCCACAGCCGCCGTCCACACCCGCTGTGGACAAAATTCGGGCTCTGACCTGCGGAAACGGGGTTATCCACGGTTTCCACAGGCCCTACTACTACCACTACACATTTAGACCCCGGACTTGCTTTCAAAGTGGGTGGGCCCCGAATCTGTGGACAACCGGGCCCCGACAACAGTTCGGGTCGCTTCCGCCCGTCTGCCCCGTCTGTCGGCGGAGTACGTCAGACTGTCCTTGCGACTGGAAGCGGAGTGACCGAGCTCGGTGGACAGCCGAACCGACGATCAAGATCAGACGAACCAGAGTGCGAGCGGGAGCGCTCGATCCAGGAGGCGGTTACCGGTGAAGTTCCGGGTGGAGCGTGACGTCCTCGCGGAGGCGGTGGCCTGGGCTGCCCGCAGCCTCCCGGCACGGCCGCCGGTGCCGGTGCTGGCCGGCCTGCTGCTGACCGCGCAGGAGGGCAGCCTGGCGCTGTCCGGCTTCGACTACGAGGTCTCGGCCCGGGTCGAGCTGGAGGCGGACGTCGAGGAGGCCGGCACCGTCCTGGTCTCCGGCCGGCTGCTGAACGACATCTCCCGCAACCTCCCCAACCGGCCGGTGGAGATCTCCACCGACGGCCAACGGGTCAGCGTGGTCTGCGGCAGCTCCCGGTTCACCCTCCCCACCCTCCCGGTGGACGAGTACCCGGCGCTGCCCCAGATGCCGACCGCGACCGGCACCGTCTCCGGTGACGTCTTCGCCTCGGCCGTCAGCCAGGCCGCGGTCGCCGCCGGCCGGGACGACACCCTCCCGGTGCTCACCGGTGTCCGGGTCGAGATCGAGGGCGACCGGATCACCCTGGCCGCCACCGACCGCTACCGCTTCGCCGTCCGCGAGCTGCTGTGGAAGCCCGAGCAGTCGGACATCTCCGCCGTCGCGCTGGTCCCGGCCAAGACCCTCCAGGACATCGCCAAGTCCCTGGGCAGCGGCGACACCGTCTCCATCGCGCTCTCCTCGGGCGGCGCGGGCGAGGGCCTGATCGGCTTCGAGGGCGCCGGCCGCCGGACGACCACCCGGCTGCTGGAGGGCGAGTTCCCCAAGTTCCGCAGCCTCTTCCCGACCGAGTTCAACGCGATCGCCGCGATCCAGACCCAGCCGTTCCTGGAGGCGCTCAAGCGCGTCTCGCTGGTCGCCGAGCGCAACACCCCGGTCCGCCTCAACTTCGAGGAGGGCGTGCTGACGCTGGAGGCCGGTTCGGGCGACGACGCCCAGGCCACCGAGCGGATCGAGGCCTCCCTGGAGGGCGACGCCATCTCGATCGCGTTCAACCCGGGCTACCTGGAGGAGGGCCTCAAGGCCATCGACTCCCCCTTCGCCCAGCTCAGCTTCACCACCCCGACCAAGCCCGCGCTGCTCAGCGGCAAGGTCTCGGTGGACGCCGAGGAGGACAAGGCCTACCAGTACCTGATCATGCCGGTCCGCCTCTCCGGCTGATCCCGCCCGTTCTTCGTCCACAGGCTGTGCACACCCGCTGTGCACAGCCTGTGGCCGTCTCCCCCGGCCGGCCCCGACCGCAGCCGGGCGGGGCCGCTCCAGCGCGTAGGCTCAAGGAGTGCGGCAACGGCGCCGCCGGCAGGCACGTCACCACAGGTAAGGACTTGGTCATGGAGCTCGGCCTCATCGGTCTCGGCAAGATGGGCGGCAACATGCGCGAGCGGATCCGCCGCGCCGGCCACACCGTCATCGGCTACGACCGCAACCCTGACATCTCCGACGTCGAGAGCCTCCAGGAGCTCGTCAGCAAGCTCCAGGGCCCGCGCGTGGTCTGGGTCATGGTCCCGGCGGGCGCCGCCACCCAGGCGACCGTCGACGAGCTCGCCGAGCTGCTCTCCCCCGGCGACGTTGTGGTCGACGGCGGCAACTCCCGCTGGACCGACGACGTCAAGCACGCCGAGGCGCTGGCCGCCAAGGGCATCGGCTTCGTGGACTGCGGCGTCTCCGGCGGCGTCTGGGGCCTGGAGAACGGCTACGCGCTGATGTACGGCGGCGACGCCGAGCACGTCGCGAAGGCCCAGCCGGTCTTCGACGCCCTCAAGCCCGAGGGCGAGTTCGGCTCGGTGCACGCGGGCGCGGTGGGCGCCGGCCACTTCGCCAAGATGGTCCACAACGGCATCGAGTACGCGATGATGCAGGCCTTCGCCGAGGGCTGGG
Organism: Kitasatospora sp. MY 5-36; assembly: GCF_001182915.1. Lineage (NCBI taxonomy): Bacteria > Bacillati > Actinomycetota > Actinomycetes > Kitasatosporales > Streptomycetaceae > Kitasatospora > Kitasatospora sp. MY 5-36. Next base: position 7,641 of record NZ_LFVW01000381.1, on the reverse strand, counting down.
AGCTGCTGGAGGCCGCCCCCGAGGTCACCGACGTGCGCGACGTCTTCCGCAGCTGGCAGGAGGGCACCGTCATCCGCTCCTGGCTGCTGGACCTGGCCGTCCGCGCCCTGGACGAGGACGAGCACCTGGACAAGCTGCGCGGCTGGGCCGCCGACTCCGGCGAGGGCCGCTGGACCGTCGAGGCCGCGATCGACCACGCCGTGCCGCTGCCGGCGATCACCGCCTCGCTGTTCGCCCGCTTCGCCTCCCGCCAGGAGGACTCGCCGCAGATGAAGATGATCGCCGCGCTGCGCAACCAGTTCGGCGGCCACGCGGTCGAGTCCAAGTAACCAGCAGGTCCTCCCCAAGAAGGCGGGCGCAGTCCACAGCCATGCACGTCGCGCACCTGTCGCTCGCCGACTTCCGGTCGTACGCCCGGGCCGAGGTTCCCCTCGACCCGGGCGTGACCGCCTTCGTGGGGCCCAACGGCCAGGGCAAGACCAACCTGGTCGAGGCGATCGGCTACGTGGCCACCCTGGGAAGCCACCGGGTCGCCACCGACGCCCCGCTGATCCGGCTGGGCGCCGAGCGGGCGGTGGTCCGCACCTCGGTGGTGGACCGCGGCCGGTCCACCCTGATCGAGCTGGAGCTCACCCCGGGCAAGGCCAACCGGGCCCGGATCAACCGCTCCGACAACGTCCGCCCGCGGGACGTCCTGGGCCTGCTGCGCACCGTGCTGTTCGCCCCCGAGGACCTCAGCCTGGTCAAGGGCGACCCGGGTGAGCGGCGGCGCTTCCTGGACGAGCTGCTGACCGCCCGGGCACCCCGGCTGGCCGGGGTGCGGCAGGACTACGAGCGGGTGCTCAAGCAGCGCAACGCCCTGCTGAAGACCGCCGCGATGGCCCGCCGGGCCGGCGGCGGCAAGGGCGCGGACCTGTCCACCCTGGAGGTCTGGGACGGCCATCTGGCCCGCGCCGGCGCCGAGTTGACGGCCTTCCGGATCCAGCTGGTGGCCGCCCTGCAGCCCCTGGTGGCGGCCGCGTACGGGCAGCTGGCCCCCGGCGGCGGCGAGACCGCCCTGGAGTACCGCAGCTCCTTCGAGGGCGAACTGCCGACCAGCCGCGAGCAGGCCGAGGAGCAGCTGCTGAACGCGCTGCAGGCGGTCCGCAAGCAGGAGGTCGAGCGCGGTGTCACCCTGGTCGGCCCGCACCGCGACGAGCTGGGGCTCAAGCTCGGCCCGCTGCCCGCCAAGGGCTACGCCAGCCACGGCGAGTCCTGGTCGTTCGCGCTGGCGCTGCGGCTGGCCTCGTACGAGCTGCTGCGCGCCGACGGCGGCGAGCCGGTGCTGATCCTGGACGACGTGTTCGCCGAGCTGGACGCCGCCCGCCGGGACCGGCTGGCCGAGCTGGTGGCCGGCGGCGAGCAGGTGCTGGTGACCGCGGCGGTCGCCGAGGACGTGCCGAAGGCGCTGGCCGGCGCCCGGTTCGCGGTCTCCGACGGCGCGGTGCGCCGGGTCGACGCCTGACCGCGCCCCCGCGTCCGCACCGATTCACACCCCTCCACCCGCACCACCACACCGCCGTCACCGGACCGCGACCGCTTCCGCGCACCGCGCGCCCCCGCCCCGGCCCGAGGGGCCCGGCGGCTCCCGTAGGCTGGACGGCTCGGCGGGCGCGCGACCGCGACCGTTGTCCACAGGCTGGGGAAAGGAGATCGCCGTGAGCGAGCCGGCGGAGCACTCCCCCGAGCCAGGTGCCCCGGCGCCGACCGGTGCCGACCTCGCCCGCTCCGCGCTGCGCGCGGCCCGGGCCCAGGCCCGTCAGCGCGGCGAGCAGGTCCGGGAGAAGCGCGAGGCGAAGCGGCACGGCCTGCGCAGCGGCGCCCGTTCGGACGGCCGCGACCCGGTCCCGCTGGGCGCGGCGCTCAACCGGCTGCTGACCGAGCGCGGCTGGGAGTCCTCGGCCGCCGTCGGCGGGGTGATGGGCCGCTGGCCGCAGATCGTCGGCCCGGACATCGCCGCGCACTGCCACCCCTCCTCCTACGACGAGGCCGCCGCGGTGCTCACCGTGCAGTGCGACTCCACCGCCTGGGCCACCCAACTACGCTGGCTGGCACGGCAGTTGGTGGCCCGTCTGAACCACGAACTGGGCCACGGGACGGTCCGGACCATCAAGGTGCTCGGCCCCGCGGCGCCCGCCCGCGGCTACGGCCGGCTGCGCGCGCCCGGGAGCAAGGGGCCGGGCGACACCTGGGGCTGACCGGGACCTCGGACGGCCGGCGGGGGCGCGGATCGGATGGCGATCTTCCGGAACCCCTGACAGCCCTTCCAGGCGCCCTGGGCCCCCCGGGCGAGTATCGGGACATGTCCAGAGGGGATTCAGGGCGGCATATCTGCCCTCAAGGGCTGCCAAACGCCCATCTCTGTCAGTCGTACCGGTAGACTGAAAGCCAAACACTGTTGCTAGTGGCAACCGAGTCGAAACGCTGTGGTCGCACGCCCGCCCGTACGGGGTGGGCATGCGACCCGTGCTGTGCCAGAGAGGGCGCTTCGTGGCCGATTCCGGCAACCCCAGCCAGACCCCAGACCAGTCCGAGCAGGCTTCCTACACCGGTAGCAACATCCAGGTGCTGGAAGGCCTCGACGCCGTCCGCAAGCGCCCCGGCATGTACATCGGTTCGACGGGCGAGCGCGGCCTGCACCACCTGGTGCAGGAGGTCGTGGACAACTCCGTCGACGAGGCGATGGCCGGGCACGCCGACACCATCGACGTCACGATCATGGCCGACGGCGCCATCCGCTGCGTCGACAACGGCCGCGGCATCCCGGTGGACATCGTCCCCGGCCAGGACAAGCCCGCCGTCGAGGTCGTGCTCACCGTCCTGCACGCCGGCGGCAAGTTCGGCGGCGGCGGCTACGCCGTCTCCGGCGGTCTGCACGGCGTGGGCGTCTCCGTGGTGAACGCGCTGTCCACCCGGCTCTCGGTGGAGATCCACCGGGACGGCCACATCTGGACCCAGGACTACAAGATGGGCGCGCCGACCGCCCCCCTGGTCAAGGGCGCGGAGACCGACCGCACCGGCACCACGGTGACCTTCTGGGCCGACGGCGACATCTTCGAGACCACCGTCTACTCCTTCGAGACGCTCTCCCGGCGCTTCCAGGAGATGGCCTTCCTCAACAAGGGCCTGTCGATCTCGCTGACCGACGAGCGCCCCGAGCACGCGGACGAGGAGGGCAAGCCGCTCACCGTCACGTACAAGTACGACGGCGGCATCGCCGACTTCGTCGCCCACCTCAACTCCCGCAAGGGCGAGGTCGTCCACCCCTCGGTGATCGACTTCGAGGCGGAGGACAAGGACAAGGCGATCTCGGTGGAGATCGCGATGCAGTGGAACTCCTCCTACACCGAGGGGGTCTACAGCTTCGCCAACACCATCCACACCCACGGCGGCGGCACCCACGAGGAGGGCTTCCGCGCCGCGCTGACCGGCCTGGTCAACCGCTACGCGCGGGACAAGAAGCTGCTCCGCGAGAAGGACGACAACCTCTCCGGCGAGGACATCCGCGAGGGTCTGACCGCGATCATCTCGGTCAAGCTCGGCGAGCCCCAGTTCGAGGGCCAGACCAAGGACAAGCTCGGCAACACCGAGGCCAAGACCTTCGTCCAGAAGGTCGTCCACGAGCACCTCAACGACTGGCTGGACCGCAACCCCAACGAGGCCGCGGACATCATCCGCAAGTCCATCCAGGCCGCCACCGCGCGCGTCGCCGCCCGCAAGGCCCGCGACCTGACCCGCCGCAAGGGCCTGCTGGAGTCCGCCTCGCTGCCGGGCAAGCTCTCGGACTGCCAGTCCAAGGACCCGTCCGAGTGCGAGATCTTCATCGTCGAGGGTGACTCCGCCGGCGGCTCGGCCAAGCAGGGCCGGGACCCGCGCACCCAGGCCATCCTGCCGATCCGCGGCAAGATCCTGAACGTCGAGAAGGCCCGGATCGACAAGGTCCTCCAGAACACCGAGGTCCAGGCGCTCATCTCGGCCTTCGGCTGCGGCATCCAGGAGGACTACGACGAGTCCAAGCTGCGGTACCACAAGATCGTCCTGATGGCCGACGCCGACGTCGACGGACAGCACATCCGCACCCTGCTGCTCACCCTGCTGTTCCGCTTCATGCGGCCGCTGGTCGAGTCCGGGTACGTCTACCTCGCCATGCCGCCGCTGTACAAGATCAAGTGGGGCAAGGACGACTTCGAGTACGCCTACTCCGACCGCGAGCGCGACGCGCTGATCGCGGCCGGGGTGGAGGCCGGGCGCCGGCTGCCCAAGGACGACGCGATCCAGCGCTTCAAGGGTCTCGGCGAGATGAACGCCGAGGAGCTCCGGGTCACCACCATGGACGCCGAGCACCGCCTGCTGCTCCAGGTCACCCTGGAGGACGCCGCCCGTGCCGACGAGCTGTTCTCCGTGCTGATGGGCGAGGACGTCGAGGCGCGCCGCTCCTTCATCCAGCGCAACGCCAAGGACGTTCGCTTCCTGGACGTGTGACGCCTGCACCGCAGGCCCCGCACGTTCCAGTCCGCGTGAAAGGAAACTGACCACCAGTGGTCGACGACAACCGTCCCGAAGGCGAACAGCCCGAGACCCCCGCAGCCGAGGGCACCGCCCAGGTGACCATGCGGATCGAGCCGGTCGAGCTCGAGACCGAGATGCAGCGCTCCTACCTCGACTACGCGATGAGCGTGATCGTCAGCCGGGCGCTCCCCGAGGTCCGCGACGGCCTCAAGCCGGTGCACCGCCGCGTGCTCTACGCGATGTACGACGGCGGGTACCGGCCCGAGAAGGGCTACTACAAGTGCGCCCGCGTCGTCGGCGACGTCATGGGCAACTACCACCCGCACGGTGACACCTCGATCTACGACACCGTGGTCCGCCTGGCCCAGCCGTGGTCGCTGCGGATGCCGCTGGTGGACGGCAACGGCAACTTCGGCTCCCCGGGCAACGACCCGGCGGCGGCCATGCGCTACACCGAGTGCAAGCTGATGCCGCTGGCCATGGAGATGATGCGCGACATCGACGAGGAGACCGTCGACTTCGCGCCCAACTACGACGGCCGCTCGCAGGAGCCGACCGTCCTGCCCGCGCGCATCCCCAACCTGCTGGTCAACGGTGCCACCGGCATCGCGGTCGGCATGGCCACCAACATCCCGCCGCACAACCTCCGCGAGGTCGCCTCCGGCGCGCTCTGGTACCTGGAGAACCCGGAGGCCTCCGCCGAGGAGCTGCTGGACGCCCTGGTCGAGCGGATCAAGGGCCCCGACTTCCCGACCGGCGCGCTGATCGTCGGCCGCCGCGGGATCGACGACTACTACCGCACCGGCCGCGGCTCGGTCACCATGCGGGCCGTCGTCGAGGTCGAGGAGATCCAGGGCCGCCAGTGCCTGGTGATCACCGAGCTGCCGTACCAGGTCAACCCGGACAACCTCGCGCTGAAGATCGCCGACCTGGTCAAGGACGGCAAGATCGCCGGCATCGCCGACGTCCGGGACGAGTCCTCGTCCCGCACCGGCACCCGCCTGGTGGTCGTGCTCAAGCGCGACGCGGTCGCCAAGGTCGTGCTGAACAACCTGTACAAGCACACCGAGCTGCAGACCAACTTCGGCGCCAACATGCTGGCCCTGGTCGACGGCGTGCCGCGCACGCTGTCGCTCGACGCCTTCATCCGGCACTGGGTCAACCACCAGGTCGAGGTCATCGTCCGGCGCACCACCTTCCGGCTGCGCAAGGCCGAGGAGCGCGCGCACATCCTGCGCGCCCTGCTGAAGGCCCTGGACCTGATCGACGAGGTCATCGCGCTGATCCGGGCCTCGGCCAGCGCCGACGCCGCCCGCACCGGCCTGATGGGCCTGCTCGACATCGACGAGCTCCAGGCCAACGCGATCCTGGAGATGCAGCTGCGCCGGCTGGCCGCCCTCGAGCGCCAGCGGATCATGGACGAGCACGACGAGCTCCAGCGCAAGATCGACGAGTACAACGCGATCCTGGCCTCGCCGGTCCGCCAGCGGGAGATCATCTCCGAGGAGCTCACCGCGATCGTCGACAAGTACGGCGACGAGCGGCGCTCCACCCTCATCCCCTCCGACGGCGACCTCTCCATCGAGGACCTCATCGCCGAGGAGGACATCGTCGTCACGATCACCCGTGGCGGCTACGTCAAGCGGACCCGCTCCGACCTCTACCGCTCGCAGAAGCGCGGCGGCAAGGGCGTGCGCGGTGCCCAGCTGAAGCAGGACGACATCGTCGACCACTTCTTCGTGACGACGACCCACAACTGGATCCTGTTCTTCACCAACAAGGGCCGGGTCTACCGCGCCAAGGGCTACGAGCTGCCGGACGCCGGGCGCGACGCCCGCGGCCAGCACGTCGCCAACCTGCTGGCCTTCCAACCGGACGAGCACATCGCCCAGGTGATGGCCGTGCGGACGTACGAGGACAAGCCGTACCTGGTCCTCGCCACCCGGGCCGGCCTGGTGAAGAAGTCCGCGCTCAAGGACTACGACTCGCCGCGCTCCGGCGGCCTGATCGCGATCAACCTGCGCCAGGACGAGGAGGGCCAGGACGACGAGCTGATCGGCGCCGAGCTGGTCTCCGCCGAGGACGACCTGCTGCTGGTCTCCAAGAAGGCCCAGTCGATCCGCTTCACCGCGACCGACGACGCCCTGCGCCCGACCGGCCGCGCCACCTCCGGCGTCAAGGGCATGGCCTTCCGCGAGGACGACGAACTGCTCTCGATGAACGTCGTCCGTCCGGGCACCTACGTCTTCACCGCCACGGACGGCGGCTACGCCAAGCGCACCGGGGTGGACGAGTACCGTGTCCAGGGGCGCGGCGGCTACGGCACCAAGGCGGCGAAGATCGTCGAGGGCCGGGGCTCGCTGGTCGGCGCGCTCGTGGTCGACGAATCCGACGAGATCATGGCGATCACCCTCTCGGGTGGGGTGATCCGCACGAGGGTTTCCGAGGTTCGTGAAACCGGACGTGACACCATGGGCGTCCAACTGATCAACCTCGGAAAGCGCGACGCGGTCGTGGGCATGGCCCGCAACGCGGAGGCCGAGGACGAGGAGACGGCGGAGGACGAGGTGGCGGGTACCGAGTCCACCGAGACGGCCGAGGGAGCGGAGACGGCGGTCGACGGAGACGTCGAGGCCTGAACCGAACCGCAGACCGGTGCCGCCGCGTCCAGAGTATGGATGCGGCGGCACCGGACGCCGACCAGTTCCGGGCAATCCCGCCGGGCGCTGGATGACGAGTGACGAAGCAGGGCGGCGCCGCCGTCCTGGTGGGAAGTGCGGGAGGACCAGGTGAGTGGAGCCACGGGTGCTGCGGGAGGAACCTCCGGCGGCCGTCCGGGCGCGCAGGGCGGGGGTGCGTACGGCGTTCCGCAGCCGCCGACCGAGCACTCGGCCGCGTCCACCTCGCTGATGCCGCCGGCCGGTGGAGCGGGCCAGAGCGGTGCGACCTACGGGGGGCAGACGCCCGCGCCGCCGAGCGGCCAGGCCGGCTTCTCGCAGCCGACCACGTACGCCAAGGGGCAGCCGACCCCGGCCCGGGGCACCCGGAGCCCGGGCCACACCCCGGCGGGCGGGACCCCGGTCGGGGCGACCC
>NZ_LFVW01000380.1:0-11584 GCF_001182915.1 Kitasatospora sp. MY 5-36 | reverse complement strand
CCTCGGCGGCGCGTACGGCGCGGACGGCGGCGTCCAGGCCGCGGGCGGACAGGACGCGGTCGGTGACGGTGGCCGACGGGTCGGCGGCGCGGGAGTCCTGCGGGAGGTAGCCGACGGCCCCGGTCCGGGTGACCGTGCCGGCGGCGGGCGCGAGCTGCCCGGCCAGGGTGGCGAGCAGGGTGGTCTTGCCGGCGCCGTTGCGGCCGACCAGGCCGATCCGGTCGCCGGGGGCGATGTGCAGGGTGACGTCGGACAGCAGCAGGCGGGCGCCGACGCGCACGTCGACACCACGGGTGGTGATCATGGGATAACGCTCCGAAAAAGCTTGCGGACACACGGGTGGCGTGGAAGTGGGTCCGCGAGCTAGGAGATTCGGGGCGTAGACATGTCGGGCAGGCTAGCGGGCGGGCGGAGCGGGCGCATCCGAATTAACCGGGCGACGAAGCGGACGGCTCGGAGTGGGGCGGCACGGTTGCGGATACCCGGTTTCGGCCACCCCGCCGGGCCGGTGGCGCACGAGGCCGCCTTGTCGTGATCACGCCGCACTCGCTTGCATGTCCGCATGCCCCGACGCGATCTCGTACTCCTGACCGATCACAGCTCGACCGAAGGCAGTCGGCAGGTGCTCGCCGCCGCCGCCCGGACGCTGACCGGCCGGGAACCCGTACAGCTGGACGCCCGGCACTTCCTGACCGGCGGCAGCGGCCAGATCGAGGCCGACGACGCGGGCGGGTTCCGACTGGAGGCGGGCGGCCGGACGGTGACCGCCGAGACGGTGATCGTCTACGAGATCCCGCCGCACCGGCGCCGCGCGTTCGAGGGCTTCCAGCGGCGGCTGCGCGGATTCGGCGCCCGCTCGCTCGGCACCGACGCCCAGGCGTGGCGGGCGGCCACCGAGAAGGACCTCACCGTCGCCCGCTTCGTCCGGGACGGCGTGCCGCACATGCCCAGCATCGCGCTCCGCGAGCCGAGCCCGGAGGCCGCCGCCGATGCCTTCGCGGAACTCGGCGGCGACGTCTGGGCCCGGCCCTGCGTCGGGATGGGCGGCGACGACGTCTTCCACGTCACGACCCGCGCCCAGCTCGACGCCGCCGCGCGGCACTACGCGCGGGCGCCCTGGCTGCTCGCCCGTGACGCCCGCAACATCCTCCCGGACGGGCGCCGCCACCAGTACCGGGTGGTGGTGCTGCACGGGCGCGTGGTCCGGGTGGTCGAGCACGTCCAGGCGGACCCGGACGCGCCCTGCAACGAGAGCCGGGGGGCCGTCTCCACCGTGCTCGACTACGCCGAACTGCCGGACGGGCTCGCGGAGTCGGCCGTCGCGGCGGCCGCCTCCCTGGGGCTCGACCTGGCCGGGGTGGACCTCGCGGCCGAGAGCGGCGGCGTGGTCTTCGAGGTCAACGTCCACCCCGCCTTCGGCCTGCGCGGCCTGGAACAGGTGGCGCTGCCGTACGTCGCCGCGCACCTCGGGGCGTAGCGCTCCGGAGCGCTACGCACCTCGGGATGCAGCGCTCCGGAGCGCCGCGCCGGCGCCGCGCCCCCTCACGCCCGGAGCGCCGCGCCGGCCCCTCGTTCCCGTGCCCCCTCAGGCCCGCAGGACCGCCGCGAGCACCGACGGCCGGAACAGCAGCGACGGCGGCTCCACCAGCGACATCACCTCGTGGAACGCCGCGGTGACCGCCGGGTCCCGGGTGCTGGCGGCCAGCACCTTGTCGAAGAACCGGTGCTGGAGCCCGACCAGGGCCCCGGAGGGCGCGCCGGCGGTGGCGCGGAAGCGGGCGTCCTCGGCGCAGGAGATCATCCACGGCACCGCGGAGGCCGCGGCGACGGCGCGCCGCGCGGCCCGGGCCGCGGCGTGCCCGATGCCGCCGTGCCGCTTCGCGGAGCGGCGCAGCTCCCGGGCGCAGAACAGGGCGACGGTGACGCCCTGCCCGTACACCGGGTTGAAGGTGCTCGCGGCGTCGCCGACCACCACCAGCCCGTCCGGGCCGCCGCGCTCGTAGTGCCGGCGCACGCCCGGGCCGGGGAGGAACCCCCGGACCTCGCCCGCCGGTTCGGCACCCTGCAGCACCTCGTGCAGGAGGGGGTCGCGCAGCTGCCCCAGGTGCTCGGTGAACCCCTCCGGGCCGGCCGCCGGTTCGGCGCCGCGCATCCCGGCGAGGCTGACGATCCAGCGGTCGCCCTCGACCGGCAGCAGGACGCCCATCCGCTGCGCGTCCGGGGCCTTGGTCTGGAGGTAGACCGCCTGGTCGCCGAGGTCGGACCCGGCCGGGCGGTGGAAGATCCGGGAGGCGTACGCGACGCCCGCGTCCACCCGCTCCTCGGGCACCGGCGGGCAGCCCAGTTCGGCCAGCCACTTGGGCACCGAGGTCGAGCGCCCGGCCGCGTCCACCACCAACTCGGCCGGTATCTCCCGGACCTCGCCGCGCTCCGGGCCGCGCTCGCGGACCTTCACCCCGGTCACCGCCGTCGCCGAGCCGAGCAGCCCGACCACGTCCGTCCCCTCCAGGAACTCGATCGCGGGGTGGGCGCGGACCCGGTCCAGCACGAACGCGTCGAGCAGCGGCCGGGTGCAGGAGAGGAAGGCCATCTGCGCCGGGTACTCGGCCAGCCACCCCGCGGAGCACAGCCACCTGACGTCCGAGGCGGCCACCCGCTGCGCGCCCGCGTCCATCAGCTGCTGCTTGATGCCGGGCATCATCTCGTCCAGCAGCCGGTGCCCGGCCTCCAGCATCAGGTGGGCGTGCCGGCCCTGCGGCACCCCGGCCCGGAACTCCGTCCCCGCCGGGTACCGGTCGCGCTCCACCACGACGATCCGCTCGGCGATCCCGCGCAGCGCCCAGGCGGCCGCCAGCCCCGCGAGTCCGCCGCCGACCACCACCGCAGTACCCCGCCCCGGGGCCTTCTTCGAAGAAGTCATGACACGTAGCGTAGTGGCGTGGTCGCCGATTCGTGACGGCTTCGCTGTGGACGAACAACCCCGCCCGGTGCGGCCGTTGAGAGGGCGCGGGGGCGGCGCCGGGCGCTCCGTGGAACACCGGTGCGGGCGGTGGACGCGTGCCCGGCCCGGGGCCCTGGTCGGAGGCCGGGGCGTACGGGTACTAGACTCGGCGGGGTTGTGCTGGCGCCCCTCCCGGTGCGTGAGCGCGCGGAGCCGAGGAGGTGAGAGCCGTGGAGTGCAGTAGTACGGGTCGAAGTCGGCCCCGCCCCCGGTTGTCCCGCACCACTCGCAGCCCCCGGCACACCTCCTCCCGTACGGCTCCCGCGCGGCACTGACCTCGTCCTCCCGGCGAGGCGCCGCCGGTCGCGCCGTGCGCGTGGCGGCCGGCCGGGCGCCTCCGGTCCGCCGTGTTCCCGTACGGCGGCCGGGCATCCCCCGTGGAGGTCTCCGCCATGTCCGACTGGCGTGTGCGCGCCGTGCGCGCGAGCAAGCGTCCGTTCTCCCGTTCCGTCGTCCGGCCCTCGGACACCCAGCCGGCGCCCGAGCACTCGATGGACCCGCGCCCCGACCAGCCCGTCGAACCGGTGACGCTGGAGCGTTCCGTCGTGGACGCGGCGGTCTACCGCGACGGCCGCCGGATAGACGCGCCCACCGACCTCGCCGACATCTACCGCACGCTGCCCGACCGGCCCGGCACGATGGCCTGGATCGGCCTGTTCCGCCCCGCCGAGGCGCAGCTGCTGGAGGCCGCCGACCGGTTCGACCTGCACGAGCTGGCCGTCGAGGACGCCATCGTCGCCCACCAGCGGCCGAAGCTGGAGCGCTACGGCGACACCCTGTTCGTCGTGCTGCGCGCCGCCCGCTACCTGGACGAGGCGGAGGAGGTCGACTTCGGCGAGATCCACCTCTTCGTCGGCCCCGACTTCGTGCTCACCGTCCGGCACTCCCAGGCCCCGGACCTGTCGGCGGTGCGCCGCCGCCTGGAGGACGACCCGGAGCTGCTGGCGCTCGGCCCCGAGGCGGTGCTGTACGCGGTGCTGGACGCCGTGGTGGACGGCTACGCGCCGGTGATCGCCGGCCTCCAGCACGACATCGACGAGATCGAGACCGAGGTGTTCGGGGGCGACCCGCAGGTCTCCCGCCGCATCTACGAGCTGTCCCGCGAGGTGATCGAGTTCCAGCGGGCCACCCGCCCGCTGCTGGAGATCATGAAGAGCCTGGAGGCGGGCTTCGGCAAGTACGGCACCGACGAGGAGCTCCAGCGCTACCTGCGCGACGTCGCCGACCACGCCACCTACGCCGCCGAGCGGGTGGACGGCTTCCGGCAGATGCTCCAGAACATCCTGACCGTCAACGCGACGCTGGTCTCGCAGCGGCAGAACGAGGAGATGAAGCAGCTCGCCGAGGCGGGGCACGTGCAGAACGACGAGATCAAGAAGATCTCCTCCTGGGCGGCCATCCTCTTCGCGCCGACCCTGATCGGCACGGTGTACGGGATGAACTTCGAGACGATGCCGGAGCTCCAGTGGGCCTTCGGCTACCCGTTCGCGATCGGGCTGATGGCACTGGTGTGCACCGGGCTGTACCTGGTGTTCAAGAAGCGGAACTGGCTGTAGGCCGGAGCTCCGGGCGCCCTGGGCCCCAGGGGCGGTGACCGCGCGGCGGGGCCGCGTCAGGGATTCGTCAGGGCGTCGGCGCGGCGCTTGCCCGGGTGGGGGAGCGTCGGTTGGATGAGGAGCATGAACCGCCCGGTACGCCATCACGACCGTCCGCCGCATAGGCGGCCGACGGTCCGCGCTGCCGTGGCCGTCATCGCCGTGCGCTGATCCGCGCCTCCCCGCCGGAGGGCACGGTGCGCGCCGTACCCCGTCCCGGCGCCGTCGCGGCGCGGGCGGGGGCGGGCGCGCGCGGGCCTCGTCCGGGGGCCGTCGCGATCCGTAGAAGGCGTTCGGCGTTCCTCTTCTCCTCATTCCATCGGGCCAGTTGAGCCCGCACCCCCGGTCCGGTCAGGGCCGGCGGTGCCACGCACCCTGGGAACGGTCATGTCCGACTCCGTCCTGTCCATCTCCGCCGTGTCCGAAATGTCCGGCACCGTGCTGTCCGGCCGCACCGCCCTGGTCACCGGGGCCTCCTCCGGGATCGGCTGGGAGACCGCCCGGCTGCTCGCCGGGCTGGGCGCGACCGTGCTGGTGCACGCCAGGACCGCCGCCGAGGCCGAGGCGGCCGTCGGGCGCCTGGTCGCCGCGGGCGCCCGGCGGGACCAACTCGTCGAACTGGCAGCCGACTTCACCCACCTCGCGGAGATCGCGGTGCTGGCCGGCACGGTCGTCAAGCACTACCCGGCGCTGGACCTGCTGGTGAACAACGCCGCGGCGATGGCACCCGAGCGCTGCACCCTCACCGAGGACGGCAACGAGGTCTCGCTCCAGGTCAACTTCCTGGCCGCGCACCTGCTGGCGCGGCTGCTGCGGGCGCCGCTCTCGGCGGCCGGCGACGCCCGGATCGTCAACGTCTCCTCCTCGCTGCACCGCACCGCCTCGATGAACTGGGCGGACCCGCACCGGACGAAGCGGTACTCGCGGGTCGCCGCGTACGCGCAGTCGCAGCTCGCGCTCACCATGGCGACCGCCGAGATGGCGCCGGCCGGCTCCGGCATCACCGCCGTCAGCCTCAACCCGGGCCAGTGCGCCACCGCGCTGCTGCCGCTGTACGGGCGTACGGGCGCGCCGGCCGCGGAGGGGGCGGCGGCCGTGGTCCGGCTCTGCCTGCCGGGCGTGGCGGTCGCCAACGGCGCCTACTACGACGGCGGTTCGGTCGCGCAGACGGCGCTGGTCGCCCAGGAGGAGCGTTCGTTGAAGCGGTTGGCGAGGCTCGCCGACCAGTTGGTCGGCCGGGCGGCCTGAACCGGGCCGACCCGACGTCCACGAGGAGGACCGCCGTGTCCGAGCGCGCCCGTAAGAAGAGGGCCCGTCGGAAGAAGACGGCGAACCGCGGCGGCAGGGCCGGCCAGGGCTGAGCCGCCCGGCCCTCGCTGGAGGGCGAGGACCGCCGGGCGCCGGGAGGGCGCGCCAAGAGCGCGTCAAGAACGGTGCCCGGCGGCGTCAAGGAGGTGTCAGGGAGCACCTCGTCGCCGGTGACGCGGCACTAGCGTCGCGCGGCGGAAGTGGAGAAACGGTTCTGTGCTTTGGTTCCGGCCGGGGCGTCGGCAGACCGTGCGACGGGGGAAGGGACGGGTGGTCATGACGACCTCCATGGAGCACCGGGCGAGCGCCCCGCGGGAGGACGACCCTGCCGGGGAGGGCCGCGCCGGGGAAGGCCGGGGCCGGGAGGAACGGGCCGAGGAGGGCCGAGCCGGGAAGGCGCCGGGCGCCCCGACCCGCCTGGGCCGGGCCGTCCGCAGGACGGGCAGCCGGGCCTACTGGACCACCCCGCGCCTGGTCCGCGGCCTCACCGCACTGAGCCTGGCCGCCCTGCTCGCCCTCGGCGCCACCGCCACCGCCGTGCTCGGCGGAGCCCGCGACGGCACCGACACCATCGGCCACCGGGCCGCCCCGCAGGCCACCCGCGCCGCCGACCTCTACTTCGCACTCAGCGACATGGACGCCCAGGCCGCCAACCTGCTGCTGGTCGGCGCCGACCCCGACTACACCGCGCTGCGCCGGCAGACCCTGGACGCCTACGAGCAGCGCCGCGCCCAGGCCGACGACGACCTCCAGCAGGCCGCCCAGGCCGCCGCCGACGATCCGGCCGGGCAGCGCGCCGTCCAACTGGTGCTCGGCCGACTGGGCGGCTACGAGGCCCTGGTGGCCCAGGCCCGGCTGCTGGAGGAGCAGGCCAAGGCGCCGGCCGGACAGCCCTCCCCGGCCGCCCTGGACACCTACCGGCAGGCCACCGACCTGCTGCGCCGACAGCTGCTGCCCGCCGCCGACCAGGTCACCGCCGCCAACGAGGCCACCGTCGAGCAGGTGTACTCCGGGCAGCGCCGGGCGCTCGGCGGCGGCTGGTGGTGGCTGCTCGCCGTCGGCCTGCTCGCGCTGGTCGCGCTGCTGGGCCTCCAGCGCGCCCTCGCCGTGCGCTACCGGCGGGTCCTCAGCCCGGCGTTGGCCGCCGTCACCGTGCTGACCGGCGTGGCGCTGGTGACCGCGCTCGCCCTGGCGGGCCGTGCGGACGACCGCCTGGTGACGGCCAAGAGCAACGCCTACGACTCGGTGATCGCGCTCAGCCGGGCCCGCGCCGTGGCGTACGACATGAACGCCGACGAGAGCCGCTACCTCACCGACCCGAGCCGCGCCGCCGCCTACGAGCAGGGCTTCCTCGACAAGGCGCAGGCGATCGTCCGCCTCGACGGGGCGGCACTGTCGGACTACGGCGCCCGGCTGGCCGACGCCGCCGCCCGGCACCGCGCGGACCGTACGGTGGTCCCCTTCGGCGGCTACCTGGGGAGCGAGCTGCACAACATCACCTTCGCGGGCGAGCAGGACGCCGCTGAGCGGGTGCTGGACGCCTTCCAGCAGTACCAGCGGACCGACCGCGGGATCCGCGAGCTGCGCGACGCCGGGAGGCTGAAGGAGGCGGTCACGCTCAACACCGGGCTGTCGAAGGGCCAGTCCGACTACGACTTCGGGCAGTTGGGCACCGCGATCGGGGACACCATCGCGATCAACGCGGGTGCGATGGACCGGGCGGTCGCCGCGACCGACGACGACCTCGACGGCACCACGGCGGCGCTGGCCGGCGGGGCGCTGCTGCTGGCGCTCGGCCTCACCGCGTTCGGGGTGCGGGCCAGGCTGCGCGAGTACCGGTAGCGGGCCGCGCTTCCCACCCCCCGTTGCTCACCGTTGCTCACTGCTCGGTGACAACTCGGCCTCGGTCCAAGGACGTTCGGTGCCGCCACGGGGTCGGCGGGGGAGTCTCCCCGGCGACGGGGAGGAGGCCCGGATGCGGGCGATCGCGGGGATGATGACGGCGGCCGTGGCGGCCGGGCTGCTGTTGGGCGGGGCGGTGGGCCTGGTGCTGTTCGTCGTCACGGACTGGTCCGAGCCGATCGTGCGGTCGCTGTACGAGCAGGGGCCGTTCTTCTGGTTCCTCGGCACGCCGTAGCTGTTCGGACCCGTGGGGCTAGCCGGGCAGCAGCCGCTGGTACTCGGCCTCCGGGTCCAGTTGGCGCCGGTACTCGACGTGCAGCCGGACGGTGCCGTCCGCTCCGGCCAGGCGGTCGAGCGGGCCCTGCCAGGCCGGCAGCGGGCGGGGCAGCGGCCACTGCTGGGCGAGGACGGCCAGCGGGGTGCCGTCGGCGGCGCGCACCACCCAGGTGGCGAGGCCGCCGCCGATCAGCGGGAGCCGGGGCCGGGGGAGCCCGAGGGCGGTGAGCGCCGCCGGGGCGTCCAGGCCGTCGGGGAGCGTGACGGTCCCGGCGTGCGGGGCGTCGGCGTCGTCGCCGGCCGCGACGCTGTCCCGGGTGAGGTGGATGCGCATGACGCGAGGATAGGCGTCGGGGCCGTGGACGCGCCCCGGGGGCGTGACCCGCAGGGGTGGCGGAGCGGTCCTCACCCGTGTGCCGGATTGACAACGGTCCTTGCCGTACTGGCAAATGGCAGGCATGGCCGACGAAGAGTTCGAGAACGTCCTCACCACGGTGGGCCCGCGGCTGCGGGCGCTGCGCAGGGAGCGCGGCACCACGCTCGCCAAACTGGCGGCCGCCACCGGCATTTCGCTCAGCACGCTGTCCCGGCTGGAGTCCGGGCAGCGCAAGCCGACGCTGGAGCTGCTACTGCCGCTGGCCCGGGAGTACCGGGTGCCGCTGGACGAACTGGTCGGCGCCCCGGCCACCGGAGACCCGCGGATCCACCCGCGCCCGGTGACCAGGAACGGCCAGACCATCGTCCCGCTCACCCGCCACCTGGGAGGCCTGCACGCCTACAAGCACATCGTGCCGCCCGGCCGGAACGCCGGGCCGGACCTGGAGCTGAAGGTCCACGAGGGGTACGAGTGGCTGTACGTGCTGTCCGGGCGGCTGCGGCTGGTGCTCGGCACCCACGACCTGGTGCTGGCGGCCGGTGAGGCCGCCGAGTTCGACACCCGCACCCCGCACGCCTTCGGCAACGCGGGCCCGCAGCCGGTGGAGTTCCTCAGCCTGTTCGGTCCGCAGGGCGAGCGCATCCACGTCAGGGCGCGGCCGGGAACCTCTGTTCGGTAGGTTCGTTCCTGACAGGGGGTCTTCCTACCGGCTCCCGCCAGGCCGTCGGAGGGGCCGAGGAAATGACTGTGCAGCAGAGCGCGGAGTCCGGCGAGAGCGGCGGAGCCGCGGAGCGCGAGGGGGCCGGGGACGGCCGGGCGGGGGCGGAGGCGGGTACGGGCACCGCGGTGGCGGAGGGGGCGGACGCGGTGAACGCGGGCGCCGACGCTCCCGGGAAGGCCGACGAGGAGGCCGAGCGCCCCCGGAAGAAGCGCCCGTTCTGGCAGGAGCTGCCGATCCTGCTGGTGATCGCGCTGCTGCTCTCGCTCGGCATCAAGACCTTCTTCGTGCAGGCCTTCTCCATCCCCTCCGGCTCGATGGAGCAGACCCTCGCGATCGGCGACCGGGTGCTGGTCGACAAGTTCACCCCGTGGTTCGGCGCCAAGCCCGAGCGCGGCGAGGTGGTGGTGTTCCGCGATCCGGGCGGCTGGCTGGAGGGCACGCCGGCGAGCTCCGGCGACTCCGTCATGGGCAGTGTCCAGAAGGTGCTCAGCACCGTCGGCCTGATGCCCTCGGCGGACGAGAAGGACCTGATCAAGCGGGTGATCGCGGTCGGTGGGGACACCGTCGACTGCGAGGCGGGCGCGCCGCTGAGGGTGAACGGCGTCGCGCTGGACGAGCCGTACCTGTTCCCCGGTGCGACGCCCTGCGACAACGACCCGGTGGGCACCGTCACCGTGCCCAAGGGCAAGCTGTGGGTGATGGGCGACCACCGCAACAACTCGCGGGACTCCCGCTGGCACCACAACGAGACCGGCGACGGCTTCGTGCCGGTGGACAACGTGGTCGGCCGGGCCTTCGTGGTCGCCTGGCCGCTGTCCGACTGGTCCACCCTGCCCGTCCCGGACACCTTCGACAAGGTGCCGGCCGGGGCGGCGGGTGCGGCCGGCGCGCCGTTCGAGGCGCCGCCGGCGCCGGAGGCCGCCGCGCTGGCCGGGATCGTGCCGCTGGCCCTGTGGCAGCGGCGGCGGTCGGCGCGCAGGTCGTCGGCGCGCACGCCGTCGGTGCAGGAGCCCTCGATGCGGAAGGACCGCTGAGGCCGGCTCGCCCCGGCACCCCGACCCGGCCGGTCCTCCGGCCGGGTCGATCGTCTTCGACGGAACTCCTCCCGCTGACCTCTACACGCCTGTAGAGTTCAGGAGGTGAGCTGCACCCCGGCCGTCGGCCGCCCCCGAGCGGGGCGTCCGGCGGCCGGGTCCGGGTCGGGAGACGGAGCCGTGATGGAGAGTCAGTGCAGTCCCGTGGGCGCCGTAGGTCCGGTGGGAACGGAACCGGCGGACCGGGGCGTCCAGTGGGTCTACCAGCCGGTCGAGGTGGACCTCGGGGGCGGCGCCTGGGCGCTCGGCCGGATCAGCGGGTGGTGGCAGGACGCGGCCGGGCAGCGCTGGTGCCGGCTGCGGATCGGCCGCAGCGGGCAGCCCGCGCGCTGGCAGCCGTTCGATCCGGCACGGGTGCTGCTGCTGCCGGTCACCGGGCTCTGATCGGGGACGGTCGAACGTTGTTGGCGGAACCGTTCGATGGGCCCTATCGTCCCTGGGAGCGACCGCTGACAGGCCATTGAGCGACCGGGGACGACGTGAGTTCGGAGATCTACTTCAGCAGCAACTACCGCGACATGTGCGAGCAGCACGGCACCGGCGCGGGCTTCCAGTTCGAGTTCTACTGCTACCGCTGCTCGGACACCTGGCGTTCGACGTTCGAACCGTTCCGGACCGGCCAGATGGCCGGCTGGATAGGCAAGGGCGTCAGTGCGGCCTGGAACCTGATCGGCGGCAACGCCAACACCATCAGCAACGCCGCCGACGGGCTGGCCGGGCAGACCTGGGGCACCTCGCGGGACGCCGCGTTCCAGCGGGCCATCACCAACGCCCAGTCCCACTTCAACCGTTGCGCCCGGTGCACCCAGTACACCTGCGGGCGCTGCTTCGACCCGGCCCAGGGCCTGTGCCACAACTGCGCCCCGGACACCGCGGCCGAGGCGGTGGCGGCGCAGCACCGCGGTCTCAACGACGCGGTCACCGAGCGCGCGTTCAAGGCCGGGCAGCAGTCCGGGGCCGGGTACGACGTCAGCACGCCGCGGCAGCTGGTCTGCCCGCAGTGCCACACCGAGACCCACGGCACGCCGTTCTGCCCGGGCTGCGGCTTCCGGCTGGCGCAGCCCGTCCAGTGCACGGGCTGCCGTCAGGACGTCCCGGACGGCGCCGCGTTCTGTCCGTCCTGCGGGACGAGGCGCTGACACCCCGTCGTACGGGGGGACCGCTGTGCGAGCGGGCCGGGCTCAGCCGTAGGAGAGATTGGCGCAGGGGTCGTCGTCGGCCGAGCGGGCGGCGCCGCTGATGCTGGTGGGCAGCGGGGCCGGTGCGCTGGCGCCGCCGGGGGCCGGCGTGGCGGGGCCCGCCGGGTTGGCG
>NZ_LFVW01000379.1:0-783 GCF_001182915.1 Kitasatospora sp. MY 5-36 | reverse complement strand
GCCTCCCAGCAGCTGGCCGGGGAGGCCTCGACGCAGGCCGCGGCCGCCGCGACGCTCCTGAAGTCCGCGGGCGAGCACGCCACCGCGGCGGCCCAGGCCGCCCGGTACGCCGCCGAGCACGCCGGGCAGAGCGCGAACGCCGCACAGGAGTCGACCAACCACGCGAACGCCGCCTCCGCGGCCGCCGTGGACGCGCAGCGCGCGGTCGACCAGGCCAACGCGGTCCAGGACCTGGCCCGTCGCACCGAGGCCGAGGACCTGGCGAACCGCACCGCGGCCGCCGTGGAGAAGGCCCGCAAGGCCAAGGCCGACGAGACGGACAAGCAGGCGCAGACCGACCAGGCCGCCCAGCAGGTCCAGCAGGCGAAGGCCGAGGCCGACCGCCTCGCCCAGCTGGCCAACCAGCCCGGCGCCACCCCGGCGCAGGTCGCCACCGACGGCCGCAAGCTCGCCCTGATCTCCCGCAAGATCTCCGGGGAGTGGGGGGTCTCGGCCGCCGAAGCCGCCTTGTCCGGCGACAACACTGCCGTGTTCTCCTACGTCAAGAACGGCCGGAGGCAGGCCGAGGAGCACGACGCTCGCATCGGTGTCACGCAGATCTATGAGGGCTCGGACAGTGACGCGGTCCGTACGGCGGCCTATGCCTCGCTTCAGGGCGACGCGGCCCAGAACAGTGCGTTCCTGAAGAATGGTCAGTACGAGGCTGCGGCGCTGGAGAACCGGCTGACGATCACCCGGCTCAGCGACAATGCCGGTCCCGCCGTCAAGGCGGCCGCCGACGCT
>NZ_LFVW01000378.1:0-731 GCF_001182915.1 Kitasatospora sp. MY 5-36 | reverse complement strand
CGCAAGCTCGCCCTGATCTCCCGCAAGATCTCCGGAGACTGGGGAGAGGTAGCGGCCGAAGCGGCCCTCACCGGCCCGGACACGGCCGTCCTCTCCTACCTGAAGAGCGGGCGCCGCGAGGCCGAGGAGCGCGACGCACACGACCGTGCCGTCGAGGTCTACACCGACTCGGGGAACAACGCGGTCCGCGACGCCGCCTACACCGTGCTCCAGGGCGACCGGACCCAGGTCGGCGCGTTCCTGAACAGCGGCCAGTACGAGGCCGCGGCGCCGGAGAACCGGCTGACGATCACCCGACTCAGCGACAACGCCGGTCCCGCCGTCAAGGCGGCCGCCGACGCCGCGCTGCGGGTCAACACCCCCGCCGCGCTGCGGGACTTCCTCGGCAAGGGTCTGGCCGACGCGCAGGCCGCCGACGACCGGCTGACCGCCACCCGGCTCGAGGACGCTCCGGCCACCGAGCCCGAGCTCAAGGCCGCGGCGAAGGTCGCCCTCGAAGGTCCCGTGCAGGACCTGCGCGCCTTCGTCGCCAAGGGCCAGTACACGGCTCAGCAGAAGGACCGGCTCACCGCTGTCCACGTCGCCGACGTCAAGGGCCTGATCGCCGAGGCCACCGCGGTCTCCGCGACCGCCCAGAAGAACGCCGCCACGGCCCAGGCCGCCGCCGCCTACGCCCGCGGCGTCGCTGACGAGGCCAGGGGCTACGAGGCCGCGGCGCAGGCATCGGCCAA
>NZ_LFVW01000377.1:0-388 GCF_001182915.1 Kitasatospora sp. MY 5-36 | reverse complement strand
GCGGCGTCGCCGACGAGGCCAGGGGCTACGAGGCCACCGCCAAGGCATCGGCCACCACCGCCACCGAGCACGTCGCCAAGGCCCAGGCCGCCGCCGACGCCGCCCAGGCCGACGCCACCAGGGCCGCCGCGGCCGCGAAGACCGCCAACGCCGCCAAGGCCTCCGCCAACCGCGACGCCGCCAAGGCCGTCTACTCCGCCAACCAGGCCGAGAGTTCGGCCCGGCAGGCCCGCTGGTCCGCTTCCGAAGCAAGCTCGTTCGCGTCCGCCGCCCGGGCCTCCGCCGAGGCGGCCGGCCAGGACGCCCAGGCCGCCCAGACCGCCGCCGACGAGGCCCACGCCAGCTACGAGGTGAAGCGGGACGCCGAGGAGAAGGCCCGGCTCGCCAG
>NZ_LFVW01000376.1:0-9660 GCF_001182915.1 Kitasatospora sp. MY 5-36 | reverse complement strand
CGCCAAGGCCGTCTACTCCGCCAACCAGGCCGAGAATTCGGCCCGGCAGGCCCGATGGTCGGCGGCGGACGCCAACGAGTCCGCGAGTGCTGCCCGTGCTTCCGCCGAGGCTGCGGGCAAGGACGCCCAGGCCGCCCAGACCGCCGCCGACGACGCCCATGCCAACTACCAGGTCAAGTACGACGCTGAGGAGAAGGCCCGGCTCGCCAAGCTGGAGGCGGAGCGCAAGGAGGCCGAGAAGCAGGCCCAGGCCGAGAAGGAGAAGCAGGACGCGATCGCCGGGATCGAGGAGGAGATCAAGAAGGCGAAGGAGGACAGCGACAACGTCAGCTACCTCTACCACCTCTTCTCCGAGAGCGTCCACCTCACCCTGGACGTCATCGGCGGCGCGGGCGGCGTCATCGCCCCCGGCCTCGCCGACATCGCCGACCTCGTCAACTGCGCCTACTACGCCGTCGAGGGCCGCACCACGGAGGCTCTCACCTCCTGCATCGGCGCGATCCCCTTCATCGGCGACGGTGCCGCCGTCGCCAAACTCGCCCAGTGGGCCAAGAAGTTCGGATCCTGGGGCGAGAAGGCCGTCGAGTTCATCCAGAAGCTCGTCACCAGGCTCCCCACCGAGTGCCTGCTGAACAGCTTCCCGGCCGGCACCCGCGTCCTGATGGCCGACGGCTCCACCCGCGCCATCGAGACGGTCCGGATCGGCGACGAGGTCCTCGCCACCGACCCCACCACCGGACTGACCGGCCCCCGCCGGGTCACGGACACCATCTACACCCCGGACGACCGCGACTTCACGGACATCTCCCTGGGTGCCGGGAAGTCCCTGACCAGCACCGACCACCACCCCTTCTGGTCCGAGAACCGGAAGCAGTGGACCGACGCCGCCGCCCTCAAGCCCGGCGACGAACTGCGCGACCCGGCCGGCCGGCCCCAGCGCGTCGAGGACGTCCGGCACTGGAACACCCTCCAGCCCGCCTACAACCTCACCGTCGACGACCTCCACACGTACTACGTGCAGGCCGGCGACCTGCCGGTCCTGGTCCACAACGCGAAGAACTACTGCCCGAAGCGGCTCGCCCTCGGTGTCACCGTGGACGACGACGGCAAGCTCATTCTGGACGCATTCGCCAAGTCGGATGCCATCAAGGCGAAGTCGTACCACGACTTCCCCAGGGGCACGAACTGGATGGAGACCGTCCGCGAGGCGCTCACTCCGGGGAAGAAGACCGAGATCTTCTTCAACCTCGACGAGATCGGGAAGGCGAACGCCCGGGAGTGGGCCGAGAAGTTCGGCGACCTCGCAGACCCCTCGAAGCACTGGACGGCCTGGGAGCTGAAAATGATCAGGGAGTCGCCCAAGGAGGTGCGGGACCGCGTGAAGTGGTACGAGAACGGGGTCGAGACGACGAGCCCCTTCGACTGAGACGAACCCCCTTCGAACGCACGGCCGTTGAGCTGCTGACCATGCGCCCGAACTCCGGGCGCGACGGATTGTCCGCCTAGGCTCGGGGAACGTGCTCGAAGCCGCCGTCGCCGCACGCTCGATTTCCGATCGGTCCCAGGAGCCCGCCAGAGTCCGCTCTGGCGGGCTCCTGCTGGTCCTGACAGGTGGCACAAGTGACGGACGTGTCGGGAGGATCGCGCAATCACCGTGCGGGACGGTCGGGTCCCGACTGAGGACCTCCGGGAGTCGGCCTCCGTATAGGTGCTCCGCTGGACCCGTCGCCGGTGGTGGCACGTCGGCCCCCTCCGAGATCGGAGGGGGCCGGGGGGTCGCTCCCGGTCGGGATCAGCAGCCGATGTAGCGCATGCTGAGGCCGGTGATGTGGGTGCCCGAGGGCGCGTAGAGGGTGATGGCGCGGGACTTGCCCTTGCCGCCGGCCCAGTCGCTGTCGACGTGGCCGCCGTTGGAGAGGCTGCCGCGCACGTACGGACAGCGGCCGTCCGCCTTGGTGTCGTGCACCGTGCCGACGACCTTGGTGTTGTAGTTGCACCACTTGCCGTTGGCGTAGCCCTCGCCGGAGCTGATGCTCCAGTTCTGGGTGCACGAGTCGGCGGGCGGCGCGGCGTGGGCGCCGACGGCCGGGAGCAGCACGGCGGCGAGGGTCAGAGCGGCGACGGCGGCTCCGTGGACGGCGAGACGGCGCTTGGACATGGCGGTACCTCCACACGGGGTTCACGGTGGGCATCCGGAGGCCGGGGTGGCGGGGCACCAGGACATCGGCGGCGGCGCACGGAGCGCGGCACGACCGGCACCCGCCCTCGGCGTTCCACCGAGCGTGACGTATTCGAACGACCGTCGTCAACGACGGAGCCGGCCACGATCGGCGGCGGTCCACCCCTGCGGCACCGGGGTGGTAAGGGCGCCCCAAGGGGTACGTCCCGCACCATGGGGGTGAGGTCGGACGGTCGTCCACGTGCGCGAACCTCGACCCGAGGTTCGCCAGTCGGGCGCCGGACAGCCACCGGGGCCGACGGTGAGCAGGTCTCCGGGCGGGCCGTTCCGCTGACGCCTCCCGGCCGGGCGGGCCGGTCACAGGGGCCCGGCATCGATCCTGACGAGGGTCTGCCGCACGGTGCCGTCCGGCTCGTACACGGTGCGGTACAGGTACGGGACGCCCGAGCCGTCGGACACGGCGATGCCGTCCTCGACGACCGCCCGCTGCTCGGCGATGGCCCGGAGCCGGCCGTCCGAGTCCGGCGGCAGCTCCGGCTGCGGGGGACGGCGGTGTCGCCCGGCCATGGCGGCCCTCACTTTCGCTCTGTGCGGGCCACCCTCCAGGGGCCCTCCGGCGGCAGCGTAGACCCGGCGGTCACCACCAGTCCTCTAGCTCTTCTGGGCGCGGTGGGCGGCGACGCGGACGCGGGTGGCGCAGCGGGGGGTGCAGTAGCGCTGTGGGGTGCGGCGGCCGGTGTCGATGAAGAAGCGTCCGCAGCCCGGGGCGGCGCAGCGGCCCCAGGCGCAGGTCCCGCGTTCGCTGAGCCACAGGCCGAGGGCGAGGGCGGCGGTGGAGAGCAGCCAGTGGGTGAGGCCGGCGTCGGCGGGGGCGCGGGTGTGCAGGGACCAGGGCCGGCCGGGGAGGCGGACCAGCCGGGGGCGGGGCGGGTGGCGGTCGAGCAGGGTGTTGATCAGGTCGGCGGCGTGGTCCGGGTCGTCGGTTTCGAGGACGGCGGTCACCTCGGCGGTGGCCCGGCGCAGTTCGTGGGCGTCGGCGTCGGTGAGCCGGAGGGGCGGGCCGCCGTGGCGCTCCAGGAGGGCCTGGAGTTCGGCGGCGCCCGCGTCGGGGTCTTCGCGGACGGTGTTCGCGAGGTCCGTGAGGAAGTGGAGGCCGCGGGGGTTGCCGTCGTCGCCGTCCTGGAGCCGGGGCTGGGGTTGGGGTTGAGGCTGGGACTGGGACTGCGCCATGGGGGTCGCCTCGCGGGGTCTGGGAGGGTGCCGTCCGGACCATGGTAACGTCAAAATGAACCAGTAGGCGTTACTGAGGAGTGGTGGCATGCGATACCCCGGGGCCACACCCGTGCTCATCGTCGGCGGCGGCCCGGTCGGCCTGACCCTGTCCGTCCTGCTGTCCGGCCACGGCGTACCGCACCTGCTGGTCGAGGCGCACCCGGACACCTCGCGCCATCCCAAGGCCCGTGGGGTGTCGGCGCGTTCGATGGAGGTCTTCCGGCGGTGCGGACTGGAGGAGGAGGTCCGGCGGGCCGGGCTCCCGGCCTCGCAGGTGTTCTTCTACCGGGGCCGCAGCCTGGTCGACCCGGACTTCGTCCGCACCGGCGTGGCGGCCGGCGCGGCGGAGGACGCCGAGCGCACCCCTACCCCCGGGCTGATCTGCTCGCAGGACGCCCTGGAGGCCGTCCTGCTCCGACGAGCCCGCCAACTCGCCCCGGACGGTGTCCGGTTCGCCACCCGTCTGCTCTCCCTCACCCCGCGGGACGGACACGTCCAGGCCCTGCTGGAGGACCGCACCACCGGCGAGCGCCACACCGTGCGCGCCGACTGGCTGGTCGGCTGCGACGGCGCGTCGAGCACCGTCCGCACGGCGGCCGGCATCGAGATGGCGGGGCCGACCGGCCTCGGCCACTTCCTCAGCATCCGCTTCGAGGCACCGCTCGGCGAGGTGGTGGCCGACCGCGCCAGCACCTCGTACTTCCTCACCGAACCGGGCCGCGGCGGCTTCCTGGCCGTCGACAACGACCGCCGGTGGATCTACCAGTACCCGTACGACCCCGAACTACCGGGCATCGACGCCCTGTTGAGCGACTGCGGGGCACTCGCCCGGCTGGTCCGGGAGGCCGCCGGACTGCCCGGGCTGGCCGTCACCGTCCAGGACACGATGACGTGGCGGATGGACGCCCGCCTCGCCGGGGCCTACCGCCGCGCCCGGGTGCTGCTCGCGGGCGACGCCGCCCACGTGGTGCCGCCGACCGGCGGGCACGGCATGAACACCGGCATCGGCGACGCGGACAACCTCGCCTGGAAACTCGCGGCGGTCACCGCCGGGACGGCCGGCGAGGCCCTGCTGGACACCTACGAGGCCGAGCGCCGCCCGGTGGCCCGGCAGGTCATCGACATCTCGCTCGCCAACTCCCGTGCCCGCGCCGGGTACCGGATCGACGACGAGCTGCTGCTCACCGCCGCCTACCGCTCGACGGCGGTCCTCGCGGACCCGACAGCCCCGGAACGGCCACCCCTGGATCCGGACCGCGAACACCCCGACGGCACGCCCGGCACCCGCCTCCCCCACCTCCGCCTCCCCGGCCCGCCCGGGGCCGCAGCCACATCCACCCTCGACCTGGTCGGGCCGGGCTTCACCCTGTTCACCACGGCCACGGAGGACGCCGGCTGGCAGCACCAGGCGGACACCGCGACAGCGGCGGGACTGCCGGTCACCGTACACACCCTGGCGCCCCCCGACTGGGCCCGCGCCACCGGCCTTCCCGCCACCACCGGCGGCGCCGTCCTCGTCCGCCCGGACGGCCACATCGCCTGGCGGGCGCAGCAACCACCGGCCGGAGAAGGCGAGTTGCTCACCATCCTGCGGCGCTTGCTGTCCGCAGCGCAGGCAACCAGCCCCTCGGTCCAGCCAGAGGGGGCACCGACCTCGCCGAGGCCGCCGCTCAGCGCCGGGCGTGCCGGATCTTCAGACGGCCGAAGCCGGTGGTCCCGGTGATCCGTATCGTCGGGTTGCCCACGGAGGAACGGCGGGGAGGCGTGTAGCGCACGTCCTTCCAGCCTCCCTGGAGGCCGTCGATGTCGACGACGGCGTCGCGCGGCACGGTGATCTTCGCACTGCCGGTACCGAGCCCCAACTCGATGTCGATCACCGGATGTTCGATGACCGCCTCCGACAGGTCCAAGTGCACCCGCCCGAAGGCCGACGCCACCTGAAAGCTGCGCGGAACCCGCCAGGGGCCGCGGCGCACCAGGCGCCCGCTGACGGCGGCGATGGTCGGGACCGCTCCCTGGTCCGGCTCGGGGAGCGAGGCCAGGGGCGGCGCGAGGTCGGAACGCGTCTTCGCGGTGAGCACCTGGTGGAGACGGTCGTCCATCTCCTTGCGCGAGATGTGCCCTTCGGTGAACGCCTCTTGCAGGCGCTCCACGGCATGGTCGCGTTCAACGTCGTTGATCGGCAGGTTGTCCGGCAGAGCGGTCACCGTCCCACTCTAGTCCCGTTCCGGGGGCGGGCCGCGGTGCGGACCGGCTCAGCCCGCAGGGCGACGCCCAACTGGCCCGACCAGTCCCAGGGAGGACACGGCGCGGCACCTTCGGTGGATGCCCGGGCGGGAACCCCTCCGGCACGCTCGGTACGGGGGCGGCGATGCGCGCCTGCCCCGGGAGGGAAGCAGCCCATGTCCGACGTGACGACACCTCCGCGCGCCCTGAGGCACGGCCTCCGCTCGGCGGCCGCGCTCCTGGCCGCCGCCACCCTGCTCGGCGCCGGTGCCGCCCCGAGCTTCGCCGCACCCCCCGGCCGCCTGCCGGTCGATGCCCAACCGGCGGGCGAGCAGGGGACGTTGGCGACTGGCAGCGCCGAGGCCACCGCACTGCGCACCACGCTCCAGGGCATCGTCGACACCGGTTCCTCGGCAGCCGTCGGCGAGGTCCGGCAGGACGGGCGGACCATCTGGCGCGGGCGGGCCGGCGTGGCCGACCTGGCCACCGGCACGCCGGTACCCGAGCACGCCCGGTTCAGGATCGGCAGCGTCACCAAGACCTTCGTCGCCACCGTCCTGCTCCAGCTCTCCGCCGAGCGGCGCATCGGCCTGGACGACCCGATCGACCGTCACCTGCCCGGCGCGGTCCCGAACGGCTCGGCCATCACCGTCCGCCAACTCCTCGACCACACCAGCGGGTTGTACAACTACACCGATGCGCCCGGCCTGGATCCCCAGGACGAGTCCCAGTACCTCGACTGGCTGGCGGGACCGCGCTGGCAGACCTACCAGCCGGCCGACCTGCTCGCACTGGCCAACCGCAACGCTCCGTACTTCCCGCCGGGAGAGGGCTGGCACTACTCCAACACCAACTACCTGCTCGCCGGCCTGCTCGTCGAGAAGGTCACCGGCCACCCCTGGCAACAGGAGGTCGACCGGAGGATCATCCAGCCGTTGGGACTGCGCGACACCGGCATGCCCGGCCGCTCCGTCCGGCTGCCCGGCCCCCACGCGCACGGCTATGTGAAGCTCTCGACCGGGCCGGTGGACGTCACCGAACTCAACCCGTCCGTCATGGGCGCCGCCGGGCAGGGCATCTCCAGCGCCGCCGACCTCAACCGCTTCATCGCCGCCCTGCTGGACGGCCGGCTGCTGCGGCCCGCCGAACTCGCCGAGATGACCAGGACGACGGACGCCGGCCCAGGACGCGGATACGGGCTGGGGCTGGCCCGGTTCGACACTCCCTGCGGCGTGTTCTGGGGTCACAGCGGAGACCTCCCCGGCTACTCGACGATGGTCGCCGGCACCGCCGACGGCCGACGCCAACTGGTGCTCTCCCACAACCCGTACGACCGCTCCGACCCGCGCGCCGCCAAGTCCGCGGTGACGGCCTTCCTCACCACGGCCGCGTGCGGGGCCACCTCCGGGCACTGAACCACTCCCGGGACGCAGGACCGACGCAGCGCCCGATGCCAGGGCCGGAGGTCAGAGCCGGGCGTCCGGCGGCGTGGGGTGGTCGTCCGCCCGGCCGTGGAGGGCCTGTCGGGCCTCCTCGGCCGACGGGGTGTCGCCGCCGAGCCGGGCGATGTCGGCCAGTGCGGCGCGGTGGGCCGTCTCGTGGGCCCGGGCCGGGTCGGTGGCGGTGTCCGGGATGACGCCGGTGCCCTCCCAGTTGCCGCCGGACACCGGGTTGATCGAGCGGGCGGTCGGGATGGTGGCCTCCAGGTGGGGGTGGAGCGTGAAGCCCCGGCGGGGGTTGGCGCCGCCGCCGGAGGCCTCGCCGACCACCACGGCGCGGCCGCGCTGCTGGAGGTCGTACGCGAGCGCCTCGCCGCCCGAGAAGGTGGCCCCGCTGATCAGCGCGTAGAGCGGCTTGCTGCCGCCGAAGCGCGGGCCGGGTGCCGGCGCGGGGCTCCAGAACTGCCGTTCGGCGTCCTCCTCGCGGTCGTAGATCGTGCTGAGGTGGGTCGGGCCGTCGAAGAGGTGGCCGCAGATGTGGGCGACCGTGTACGGGTCGCCGCCGACGCACTCGCGCAGGTCCAGGACCAGGGCCTCGGCCCGCGCGACCAGGCCGAGCGCGGCGTTCAGCGAGTCGCCGGTCATGTCGAGCGGGAAGAGGATCGGCGCGAGCTTCAGCAGGGCGACGCCGCCCTCCAGCCGCTCGATCCGGGGCACGCCGCCGAGCGAGAGGTCGGCGGCCCGCGCCAGTTCGGCGAGGACGGCGCCGTCCTCCTGTTCCGTCGGGATCGCGTGCGGGTGGAACTTGAGCCGCAGGTGGCCGTCGCCGTTGACGGACTGGAGGTCCTCGGTGACCAGCCGGCCGAGCGTCTCGGGGTCGCCGGACTGGTGGTAGCGGCCCTTGGACAACGCGTCGTCGAGGCCCAGGGCGATCCGCTCGCCGATCTCGGGGAAGACGTAGAGCCCGGCCGTGAGCCGGCTCACCTCCGTGACGATCCCGGTGATCTCGGCCGACTGGAGCTGCGCCATCTGCTGTCCCCCGCTGGTGATGCTCGGTCAGGTCGCGACGAGTAGAGCACGCGGCTTGCGAAAGCGTCAAGAAAATTGGACGCTTTACGCATGGACGACCAGCAGCGGGAAGACCGGCCCCAGGAGCACGAGCCCCACGACCCCCAGCCGGAGGGCCACCAACCCGAGGACCACCAGCCCGAGGACCACGAGCTGACCATCGAGAGCCCGCAGCAGTACAAGGCGCTCTCCCACCCGCTGCGCCAACGGCTGCTGCTGGCACTCGGCGGGCAGCCCGCCACGGTCGGCCGACTGGCGGCGCTGCTGGACAGCCGCAAGGGCACGGTGGCGCACCACCTCAAGGTGCTGCAGGAGGCCGGCGTCGTCCGCATCGTGGAGACCCGGAAGGTGCGCGGCGGCAGCGAACACCTCTACCAGCGCACCACCCGGCGGATCGCCGTCACGGAGCGTGGTGCCGGACGCGACACCGGACGCGACGCCGGGCCGACCACCGCCCTGCTCAAGGCGGTGGCCGAGGAGTGCGCCGACGCCCCGCAGGAGCCGGTGCTGGTCCTGCGGCACCTGCGGCTGACCGCCGACCAGGCCGCGCGCCTCGGCGCCACCCTCCAGGCCCTGGTCGCCGAGGCCGCCGAGGCCCCGCCCGGCGAGCCGGTGCACGGCGTCCTGGTGGCGCTCTACGAACAGGCCGCCGGACGCGACGACTGACCGCCGCGCCCCTACCGGCCCCGCTCCCCCGCTCTCCTACTCCGTCGCCGTCCGTACCGCCAGGGCCGCCTCCCGGACGTCCGGCTGCGGGTGGCGGCGCAGGGTGCGGAGCAGTGCTCGCCACTGCGGGCGCCAGCCGGTGCGCGGGCCCAGGGCGTGGGCGAGGCCGACCGCGAACAGGCCTTGGGTGTGGCCGCCGTGGACTGCGAGCCGTCCGGTCACGGTGTGCAGGACCGCCGGGTCGCCCGGGCGGCGCGGGGTGTTGAGCCGGCTCCGCAGGGCCTCGGCCGTGCGGGCGGCCAGCACCGGGCGGTCACTGTGCAGGGCGGCCAACCGGTCCAGCTCGGCGAGGAGATGGTCCTGGGTGGTGTCGAACTCCAGGGTGGCGGTCAGGAGTTGGACGGCCTTGGGTATGAAGTCAGGTTCGGTGGAGAGGAGTTCGACTGCCTCGCCGACCGCCTTCAGGCCCTCCGCCGACGGGTGGTCGGCCACGCCGGCGGCGAGCCGGGCGACCAGGTGGTCGATCCGCTGCCGGGCCGGCCGGTCCCGGTCGGCGGCCGCGTCCAGTCCACCGCCACCGTCCCCATCCCCGTCCACGTCCCCGTCCTCCCGCTCCGGGGCTCCCGCGGCCGACGCCTCGCTCGCCAGCAGCTGCGCCAGCGCCTCGGTCAGCCGGCGGCCCGTGCCGCCGACGGCGAGCGCGGCCAGGCCGGCTGCCGCGGCCCGCCAGGAGGAGCGGTTGGCGAGGTCGACGGTGCCCGCCAGCAGCAGCTCCTCCGCTTCGGGGTACCAGGGCGACCAGGCGGCCAG
>NZ_LFVW01000375.1:0-11609 GCF_001182915.1 Kitasatospora sp. MY 5-36 | reverse complement strand
GGTGCGGTCCTCGGCGCCCTCGGCCGCCGCCGTGACGGCCGGGCGCCCGCCCGCGATCAGGCCGATGACCAGCGCCGGATCGGTGCCGAAGGTCGGCGGGCACTCGACGGCGTCCAGCACGCCGAGCCGCCCGGCCGTCCCGGCGCCCGCGTAGACCAGTCGGCCACCACGCGCCATCCGGGCGGCCACGGCGTCGACCACGGCGGCGATCCGCTCCAACTCCCCGGCGACGGCCTCGGGCACCGTGCGGTCCTCGGCGTTCATCAGCCGGAGCAGCTCGACCGTGGGCAACTCGTCGATCGCGGCCCACTCGGGGCGGATGGTCTCGGTCGCGGGAACGGTGTCACGACTCATGCGCCCGCCTCGCTTCGTGCGGCCGTGGCCTTCGCCTGGGCATGTCGTCCGACGATTCGCTCGTTCATGCGGCCAGCCTCCCCGGGCGCGGGGCGCCCGAATCCGGGCAAGCGTGGATGGAGGGCATGAGGGAGGCCGGCACGAGGCGCAGGCGGTCTGGCCCTCGCTGCGGCCGTACTTCGGCGAGCGGGTGCCGGCGGAGGCCCGGACGCTCGGGCTGCCGGGTGAACCGGCCGCACTGGGGGCGCTGGTCGGGCCGGCGGACCAGGCCCGGTTGGCGGCGGCGCTGACCAGGGCGAGTCTGGCGCACGCGGGCGCCGGCTGAGGGGCGGGTCGTCCGGAGAGCGGGTGGGGGTCAGGCCATCCAGAAGAAGACCGCCGTCATCCGCCGCTCGGCCAGGTCGGTGCCGTAGTAGCCGGTGGCGCTGTGGATCAGGTTGGCGTGGTAGAGGAGCAGCTGGTTGTAGCGGTTGGGGACGCGGACGTCCTCGGTGAAGTGGTCGCCGGGAACGTGGCGGGTGCCGAGTGCCTCGACCAGGTTGTTGTGCGGGGCGTTGACCAGGTTGCCGCCGAGGCGGCCGCCGGGGAACTGCTGGCGGTAGAAGCTGGTGCCGGCGTCCTTCGGGGCGCCGGGGCTGAGGTAGAGGACGGCGGCGTAGCGGCAGAGCGCGCGGGAGTCGGTGTGGGGGCGGGATTCCGATTCCCCGGCGCCGACGACCTGGACGCAGTTGTGGTTGAGCGTGCCGCCGCCCGGGGTGCTCTGCACCCAGAGCCGGGAGGCGCCGGTGGCCTTGCGGACCAGCGACTCGACCCGGGCCAGTTCCCCGGGTTCCAGGCCCGGCATGGTGCGCAGCCCTGGCCAGGTCTCGGGGCGGTGCGGGTAGCCCTCGGTCCAGTCCCCGCGGGCCAGACAGCGCTCCCGGACGGCGTCCGGGTCGGGTAGCACGTTGTCCAGGACCCAGTAGTCCCGGCCCCGGGTGGGCTTGCGGTAGGGCAGGACCGGCAGGGCGGTGGGCCTGATGGGCTGTGAGGGCATGGGCCGACGATAGAGGCGGCCATCGCCAACCTTCTGCCGTGAGCAGGTCAACCTTTCGTCAAGGGTGCTCCGGCCCGGACACGTGGTTCAGCCCCTGGTCGGAGGCCGGGCCCGCGGCCTAGGCCTCCCGTACGGCGAAGCTCCCGAGGGCGCCCTCCAGACGGTCATAGGCCCGGACCGCCGAGGGG
Source organism: Kitasatospora sp. MY 5-36 (assembly GCF_001182915.1). NCBI lineage: Bacteria > Bacillati > Actinomycetota > Actinomycetes > Kitasatosporales > Streptomycetaceae > Kitasatospora > Kitasatospora sp. MY 5-36. The sequence goes on along the minus strand of NZ_LFVW01000375.1, from coordinate 10,031 downwards.
CGGACGGCGGTGGCGATCGCCGCCTGCTCCTCGCCCGCCAGGGTGCGGCGGAACACCTCGGCGAACACCGCGCGGTCGACGGCGGCGAGCAGCGCGGCGGCGACGCGGCACTCGAAGCCGACGGGTCTCTCGTGCGCCGCCTCGGCCAGCGCCTCGGCGAGCGCCGTCTCGCCCTGCTCGTGCAGCTCGCGCAGCCGGGCGCCCAGAGCGGGGCTGTCGAAGACGGTGCGGGCGAACTCCGGGCCGGAGAAGCCGAGCCGGGCGTCGTGCCGGTCGAGCCCGGCGAGGCAGTCGCGGCGCAGCGCGGCGAGCGCGGACTCGCCCGGCGCGCGCCCCGCGACGGTCGCGGCGAGCCGGACGACGAGCTCCTCGTGCAGGTCGAAGAAGAGGTCCTCCTTGCGCGGGAAGTGGTTGGTGACGGTCATCTTGGCGACGCCCGCGGCGGCCGCGACCTCGGCGATGGTCGTGCGGTCGAAGCCCTGCTCGATGAAGAGCCTGGTCGCGGCGTGCGAGATCGCCTCTCGGGTGCGGCGCTTGTTGAGCTCGCGCAGGCTCGGCGTGGTCGCGTTCTCGGTCATGCCGGGAGCGTAGCGCAGATTGCTGGGTCGGGTACAGGAATTAGGCTTGACCTAATCAGTGGGTCCGGCCTAAGTTCTTCTCGGGTGGCCGGAGCGGCTGCCCGGGTGAGCGTCCGAGAGTGTGCCGAGCGAGCGTCGGGGTGCCGCACGCGGGTTCGGGGGGCGCTGGCCCGACTGCGACTAGGGGAGGGGCGCATGACGACATCCGTCGCCGCGAAGGACCAGCCGGGAGGAGTCCGGGAGGGGGCGCCGGAGCCGATTCCGGCGGGCCTGTGGAAGATGGCCTCGGTGCTCGCGCTGGGGCCGGTGCTCGCGCTGTTGGACAGCACGATCGTCAACGTCGGCATCGACTCCGTCGGCCGCGATCTGCACGGCTCGATCGCGGAGATGCAGTGGGTGGCCACGGGGTACCTGCTGGCGATCTCGCTGACCATGCCGCTCTCGGGTTGGGCCGCCGGCCGCTTCGGCGGGCGGCGGGCGTGGCTCGCCTCGGTCGTCCTGTTCGTGCTCGGATCGGCGCTGTGCGGCCTGGCCTGGTCGACGGGCAGTCTGATCGCCTTCCGGGTGCTGCAGGGGATCGGCGGCGGGATGATTCAACCGCTCGGCCAGGCGATCATCATACAAGCGGCCGGGCCGTCCAGGGTCGGGCGGGTGATGGGCACGCTGATGCTCCCGATCAGCCTGGCCCCGGTCCTGGGGCCGATCCTCGGCGGGCTGGTGCTGGAGCACTTCGACTGGCGTTGGATGTTCCTGCTGAACGTGCCGGTCGGGCTGGTGATCCTGCTGCTCGCCGCCCGCTGGCTGCCGACTGACGAGGCGTCGGACATACCGAAGCCCCGGCTGGACGTGACGGGGCTGGTGCTGCTCTCGCCCGGTCTGACCGGGCTGGTCTACGGGCTCTCGACGATCGGTGACGGCGCGACGGCCGGCTGGGTCGCGCTGGTGGTGGGCACGGTGCTGGTGGCGGTCTACGGCTGGCACGCGCTGCGGGTGGGCCGCAAGGCCGGCCGGGCGCCGCTGATCGACCTGCGGCTGTTCGCCCGGCGCGGGTTCTCCGTGGCGACGGCGAACAGCTTCCTCCAGGGCGCCGCGCTCTACAGCTCGATGTTCCTGGTGCCGCTGTACTACCAGCAGGTGAAGCACGCCGGGGCGGTGGAGGCCGGTCTGCTGCTGGCGCCGCAGGCCCTCGGTACGGCGGTCACCGCCATGCTGGCCGCCCGGATCACCGACCGCTTCGCGCCGCGTCCGCTGATCATGATCGGCATCGCCTGCTCCCTGGTCGGCACGCTCGCGTTCACCCGGCTGGGCAGCGGCTCCGAACCGGCGGCCTGGCTGATCGCCGGCTCGCTGGCGCTGCGCGGCGCGGGCATGGGGCTGATCGCGATCCCCGGCCTGGCGGCGGTGTACGGGAGCGTCGAGAAGGCCCAGGTGCCGGCGGCGGCGGGCGCGGTCAACGTGCTCAACCGGCTCGGCGGGGCGCTCGGCACGGCGGTGCTGACGCTGGCACTCCAGCAGGCGCAGGGCGGGCACCCCGACCAGCCGGGTGCGGCCTTCGGCGAGACCTTCTGGTGGGTGCTGGCCCTGTCGGCACTCGCCATCGCCCCGGCACTGCTCTACCCGAACACCCGCCCGTCCCGCTGACCGCCGAGCGGATCCCGACCACCCAAGCATGGAGGTACCCGTGTCCACCCGTCACCCCGGCGCTCTCCGCCTGCTCAGCATGCACGCGCACCCCGACGACGAGTCCAGCAAGGGCGCGGCCACCCTCGCCCGGTACGCGGCCGAGGGCGTGGACGTCCTGGTCGCCACCTGCACCGGCGGCGAGCGCGGCTCGGTGCTCAACCCGGCCATGGACCGGCCCGAGGTCCGGGCCGACATCGCCCGCGTCCGCCGCGAGGAGATGGCGGCCGCCCGGGAGATCCTCGGTGTCCGCCAGAGGTTCCTCGGCTTCGTCGACTCCGGGATGCCCGGGCCGGGCGAACCGCTCCCGGAGGACTGCTTCGCGGCCCGGCCGGTGAAGCTCGCGGCGGCGCCGCTGGCCGCGCTGATCCGGGAGTTCCGCCCCCAGGTGGTCGTCACCTACGACGAGACCGGCGGGTACCCGCACCCGGACCACGTGATGACCCACCGGGTCACCGTGGCGGCCGTCGAAGCCGCCGCCGACCCGCAGCGCCACCCCGGGCAGGGCGAGCCCTGGCAGGTGTCCAAGCTCTACTACCACCTGGCGCTCTCCAGGGCCTGGTTCCAGGCCCTGCACACGGCCATGACGGAACGCGGAGTCCCCTCGGAGATGGGCGAGCTGCTGGCCGGCTGGCCCGACACCCCGCCCGCCCTGGCCACCACCACCCGGATCGCGTGCGCCGAGCAGTTCGCCGTACGGGACGCGGCGATGCTGGCGCACGCCACCCAGGTGCAGCCGGGTGTGGCCTTCATGGCCCACCCGCGGGACATCGAGCGCGAGGTCTGGCCGACGGAGGACTACCACCTCGCCCGGAGTCTGCTGCCGGAGGCCGGTGCGGCGGCCGCGGCGGGCGGGATCGAGACCGACCTGTTCGCCGGGCTCCGGGCGGAGGTGGAGGGGGAGGTGGGGGCGGGATGAGCCTCACGGTCGGCGTGGCGGCGCGGGCCGTTGTGCTGCGGGCCGTCGCGCTGTGGGCCGTTGTGGCGCGGGTGGTCGTGGTGCTGCTCGGTGGCGGGCGGGCTGCCGTCCGTTCAGCACTGGCCGTCGGCGAGCACGTAGAAGCCCGGGCCGGTCTGCTTCAGGGTGTGGGTGACGAAGGTGTTCCAGAGCCCCATGCTCTGGCCCGAGCCCAGCGCGAAGGTCAGGCCGCCGCTCCGGGTGGCACGGCCGGCCAGGACCTGGTCGTAGTTGCTGGCGGTGAAGCACTGGGGTGCGCCCCCGCCCGGGGTGGTCGCCGTCACCGCCGCCGAGCGGGCGCCGACCGTGCCCGAGCCGTCGACCGCCGCCACGGTGTAGCCGTACGTGGTGCCGGCCGCGAGTCCGGTGTCGGTGAAGACCGTGCCGGTCGCGGTGCCGACCTGGCCGCCGTTGCGGAAGACCTGGTAGGAGGCCGCGCCGCTGACGGCCTGCCAGCCGAGGGAGATCGAACCGGCGGTCGCGCTCGCCGTCAGGCCGGTCGGGGCCGGCAGCCCGGGGTCGGTGGGGCCGGAACCGCCGTCCAGCCCCCAGAACTGCGCGGTGTAGTAGCCGGAGCAGATCGTGTCGAGGAAGTAGGCGCCGGTCGCTCCGCACTGGTCGGCCCCGGAGCCCGGGTGGACGGCCAGGCCGTGGCCCATCCCGCTGATCCTGAACACGGCCACGGCGGGCTTTCCGCTCGCGTCGGCGTAGAGCTCCTGGGTGGTGCCGCCGGGGAGGCTCCGGGTGCCGGTCGGTTGGCGGCCGACGCCCTGGACGTTCGTCCACTGGTCCCGCAGCTCGGTCGCGTTCACCGGCCCGACCACGGTGTCGGCCGTGCCCTGCCAGATCGCCACCCTGGGCCACGGTCCGGTGTAACCCGGGTACGCGGCCCGGACCTTGTCGCCCCACTGGGCCGGGGTGAGCCCCTGGTCGGAGTTCTGGCAGCCGGAGGCGGCGGCCTGGGTGGCGGCGCAGTGGGCGGGCAGCCCGGAGTCGATCGCCCCGCCGGCGAACACGTCGGGGTAGTCGGCCAGCAGGTCGGCGGCCATCCCGCCGCCGGCCGAGAGCCCGGTGACGAACACCCGATGGGCGTCCGAGCCGTACAGCGACTCGGCCTTGGTGACCATCTCGACCACCGACCTGGCCTCGCCGACGCCCCGGGCGGCCTTGCCCGCGTCGAACCAACTGAAGCAGGAGAGGCTGTTGTTGACGCTGCTGGTCTGCGGGAACACCACCGCGAAGCCGTACTGGTCGGCGAACTTGGTCCAGCCCGAGCTGCGGTAGTAGTCGGTGGCGCTCTGGACGCAGCCGTGCAGCGCGACCACCAGAGGAGCGCCGCTGGGCAGCCCGGCGGGGGAGTAGGTGTACATCGCGAGGTTGCCCGGATTGGTGCCGAACCCGGTGACCTGCTGGAAGCTGCCGCTCGCGGCCGCGGCTACGGCTGCGGCTGCGGACGGCAGGGTGGAAACCGTGTCGGAGGCCGCGGACGCGCCGGGTGCGGCGGTACCGAGCGCGAGGACGGCGGCGGTGAACAACGCCGCGGCGGTGGGGCGCAGTGGCATGGGGACTCCTGGGTGGGGGAGGAGTGGGGGCCGGTCCCGTGCAGCGTGGCGCGCCGGGAGCCCCGGTGCCATGTGGCGGTCATCCGGGGTCCGCCGCCCGGGCATGGCACGGGCCGCCATGGTCCGGCGGCCGCGGCCCCGTACCCGCCGCGCGCCGTAAGGCACTTGAGGCAGGCGGCCGGACCAGGCAGGTTGATCCCATGACCACCGATGAGATCGCCGCCGAAGGCCCGCAGCCCACGAACGGCCCGGAGCAGCGCACCCGGACCCACACCTGGACGCCCGGCCCGCCGATCGCCGAGTTCACCCACCTGAGCGGAGAGGAGATCCTGCTGGAGTGGATCGCCGGGCGGATCCCGGAGCCCTCGATCTGCGGCACCATGGGCTTCCACCTGACCGAGGTGAAGCCGGGGACGGCGGTGTTCCGGGGCGAACCCGGAGACCACCTCCACAACCCGATGAACACCGTGCACGGCGGCTACCTGGCGGCCCTGCTCGACTCGGCCCTCGGCTGCGCCGTGCTGAGCAGGCTGCCGGCCGGGGTGGGCTACACCACCACCCAGCTCAACGTCCATATGCTGCGCCCGCTGTTCGCGGACTCCGGGACGCTGCGCTGCGAGGGCGTGGTGCTGCACCTGGGCCGGACGATGGCGACGGCGGAGGCCAGGGTGGTGGGCGCGGAGAACGGCAAGCTCTACGCGCACGCCACCACCACCTGCGCGATCCTGGCCCCCCGCCCGGTGGCCTGACCGCCCGGAGGCCTGACCGAGCGGGTGGCCCGGCCGGGCGGTCGCCGTACCCGCCCCGGAAACGGTCGGGCCCGGCCGCTGTGGCGACCGGGGCCCGAACCTGGCACTCGGAGCAGCCGGAGAGGTCTGAGCGGCAGGAGCCGCTCAGAGTGCCCCGAGCAGGCCGCAGAGGGCGATGAGGCCGCAGATGCCGAAGTTGACCAGCTTGTGGGACAGGAAGATCGCGGCGAACTCGCGGATGGTCGCGCTCGGCCAGTAGTAGCGGGCGGTGGGGGAGCCGAAGACGTGGCCGTTGACGCCGGTCTCGCGGGCGAGCAGGGCGGCCCGGAAGGCGTGGAAGTTGTTGGTGACCACGACACAGCGGTAGTCGGGCTTGGCCTGTTCCATGATGGCCTTGCTGAACCGCAGGTTCTCCTCGGTGGTGCGCGAGCGGTCCTCCCGCTCGATGTGCTCGGCGGGGAAGCCGTGTTCGACCAGGTAGTCGGCCATCGCGTGGGACTCCGGCAGCTTCTCGTCCGGCCCCTGGCCGCCGGAGGTGATGAGCACCGGCGGGTTGCCGCGGGCGGCCTGCTTCTCGTACACCTCGCGGCCCCGGTTCAGTCGGCTGGCGAGCAGCGGCGGGACGCGCTCGCCGCCGATCAGTCCGGAGCCGAGCACGACCACGAAGTCCACGTCCTGGCGGGGCCGGTGGCGGCCGTAGAGGAAGGCGTAGCCGATGAAGCAGGTGAAGAGGAAGGAGACGTAGCCGATCACCAGGAGCAGGGTGCCGACCACGATGCCCAGTCGGGCCGAGCGGAGGGCGAGGGCCACGAACAGCATCAGGATGACGGCGACGATGCCCAGACCGGCGAGCAGCGAGAGCAGGTTGGCCGGCCGTCTGCCCTCCTTGCGGATCATGGTCAGGCCGTTGGCGATGAGGAACCAGATCAGGGCCACCGTTCCGACGGTCGGCAGGAGGAAGATCGCCACCATCGCGATCTCCACCACCAGGGTGGGGGCTCTGCGCAGCTCGGCGAGCACGGCGAGGGAGAGCAGTGAGACGGCGATGCCGAGCAGGATGGCGTTGCTGAACTGGCGACGGTCGCGTAGTACCCCGAGTCCGAACAGGACGAAGAACAGGGCGGCTGGGGCATAGGCGATCATGCGCCGTATTCTACGGTCGCCGTAGGGTCGGGCCGTTGATCGGACCGGCCCGACCCCGAGGCAGGGAAGCGCTCAGGCGAAGCGTTCGATCGCGGCCAGGACTGCCTCCCGCATCCGCGGACTCCCCGTGTGCCCGGACTCGTCGATGACCGTGAGCCGCGCGTCCGGCCAGGCCTTGGCCAGCTGCCAGGCGGTGGCGAGCGGTCCGCCGAGGTCCAGTCGGCCGTGGATCAGCTCGCCGGGGATTCCGGCCAGCCGTCCGGCGTCGCGCAGCAGTTGGCCGTCCGGCAGGAAGGCCTGGTGCGAGAAGTAGTGGGCGGTGATCCGGGTGAAGCCCATCAGCGCCTCGGAGGGGCGGTCGGTGTACGCGTTCGGCTTGCCCAGCGACTCGTGGGAGATGACCGCGTCCTCCCAGGTGGCCCAGGCGTTGGCGGCGGCCCGGCGGACGGACTCGTCGGCGCTGTTGAGCAGCCGGCTGTAGGCGGCGAGCAGTTCGGCGGTGTCCCCGTCTCGGTCGGCGGGCGGAAGGAAGTCCCGGAACTCCTCCCAGGGCCCGGGCAGGAAGCGGCCCACGCCCCGGTAGAGCCAGTCGGTCTCCTCGGGACGGGTCATGGTGACCCCGCAGATCACGATCGCGGAGACCCGTTCCGGGTGGGCCTGCGCGTACGCGAGGATCAGCGTGGAGCCCCACGAGCCGCCGTACAGCAGCCACTTGTCGATGCCGAGGTGCTCGCGCAGCCGCTCCATGTCGGCGATCAGGTGCGCCGTGGTGTTGTGCTCCAGGCTGGTCGACGGGTCGGCGGCGTGCGGCCGGCTGAGCCCGCAGCCGCGCTGGTCGAACTGGACGAGGTGGTAGCGCTCCGGGTCGAAGTACCGCCGGGTGCCCGGACTGTGGCCGGAGCCGGGCCCGCCGTGCACCACCACGGCCGGCCTGCCGGCCGGGTCGCCGGAGGCGTTCCAGTGGATCAACTGACCGTCGCCGACGTCCAACAGGCCTTGTGCGTAGGGTTCGTAGAGGGGGTACGGCTCGGGCATCGGTGACTCCTCCGTGGTCGTACGGGCGGGGCCCGGTGAGCCTACCCGTTGCCGGAGGCCGGGGTCCGGCCCGAAGGAGGCGGCGTGGAAGGAGGCCCGGGATCGGGAGGACCGGCCCCGGGCCCCGGGCTCAGCGCCGCTCCGGCGGCAGCAGGGCCGCGAGGCCGTCGAGGATCCGTTGGACGCCGAACTCGAAGCGGGCGTCCATGTTCGGCTCGGTGAGGTCGTCGGCGAGGTCGACCAGGTTGGGGAAGGTCTCGGCGGGCAGGGCGCGGAACAGGTCTCCGGCGGCGTCGGCGATGTCCCGGCGGCTGGTGCCGAGGACCTCGGAGGCCGAGATCGGCGACTGCTCCTGGAGCACGAAGCCCTGGACGAAGGCGCCGAGCAGGTAGCTGGCCATGGCGGCGTCGGCGTCGGTGAAGCCGGCCGCGCGGAGCCGGTCCAGCTGGTCCTCCATGAGCCCGAGCAGGTTGGGTCCGGGGGCGAGCCGCCCGGCGACGACCCTGGCCGCGTCCCGGGTGTCGAGTAGCAGGCGGCGGTAGCGCCAGCAGTACGCGTGGAACTGTTCGCGCCAGTCGCCCTCGCGCGGCGGGGGCTCGGCGGAGCCCATCACCGCGTCGGTGAGCAGGTCGAGGAGTTCCTGTTTGTTGCGGACGTGCCAGTACAGCGAGGCCGCCTTGACGCCGACCTCGGCGGCGACCTTGCGCATGGACAGCCCGGCCAGGCCGTCCCGTTCCAGGACGCGCAGTGCGGCCTGGGCGAGGGCTTCCCTGGTCAGGGCGGGTGTCGCGTCGTCGGTTCCGGGTGTGTCGGTGTGGTTCTGCGGCATGGCTGTGCGGACGCCTCCGGTGGTGCGGTCGATTCCCGCTTGCAATCTAACACCGTTAGGTGCACTCTGTGGCTGTCGCGCCGACCCCTAACACTGTTAGGGGCTCATGATCGGAAGGGAACCCATGGAGAAGTCGAGCGCCCGCCGCAAACGGCTCGCGCTGCTCACGCTCTGCATCGCCATGTTCATGGCCATGCTGGACAACGTCGTCGTCAATGTCGCCCTGCCCCGCATCGGGCAGGAGCTGGACGCCGGGATCAGCGGTCTCCAGTGGGTCGCGGAGGGCTACAGCCTGGTCTACGCCGCACTCGTCCTGACCGGCGGCGCGCTGGGCGACCGCCACGGCCGTACCCGGATGTTCGTGCTGGGGCTCGGCCTGTTCACGCTCGGCTCCGCCGTGGCCGCGCTCGCCGGAACGATCGGCGTCCTGGTCGCGGGCCGGATGGTCCAGGGGGTCGGGGCCGCGCTGCTCACCCCCGGCAGCCTGACCCTGCTGGGGCACGTGTTCACCGACGAGCGCGAGCGGGCCAAGGCGATCGGCGTGTGGTCCGGGGTGTCCGCGATCGGCCTCTCGATCGGTCCGGTGATCGGCGGCCCGCTGGTCGAACACTTCGGCTGGGCCAGCGTGTTCTGGATCAACGTGCCGATCGGCGTGGCCGGCGTCCTGCTCGCCGCCAAGGTCCTCCCGGAGATCCCGCCGCGCGCCCGGCGGATCGACTTCGGCGGGTTCGCGCTCTCGGCGGCGGGCCTCGGCCTGCTCGTCTACGCCTTGATCGAGGGCCCCACGCGAGGCTGGACCGACCCCCGGGTGACCGGCTGCGGCGCTGTCGCCGTCGTCCTGCTGGCCGCCTTCCTGCTGCTCGAACTGCGCCTGGCCGAGCCGATGCTGGAGCTGCGGCTGTTCCGGGACGGCGCGTTGAGCGGCGCGCTGCTCAGCGGGTTCATGGTGAGCTTCGGGATGTTCGGGGCGCTGTTCTTCCTGCCGCTGATGATGCAGGGCGTGCTCGGCTGGTCCCCGTCCGGCGCGGGGTACGCCGGGTTGGCGATGACCGCGATGCTGGTGGTCGCCGGGCCGCTGTCCGGCCGGTTCGCCGCCCGGTACGGCCCCCGGCCGCCGATGGTGCTGGGCCTCGCGCTGTGCGCGCTCGGTCTCGGCGGGCTGTCGCTGTACGGCGACCACGCCCGCTACCCGGAGTACCTGTGGACGCTGTTCACGATGGGCTTCGGCATGGGGCTGACCTTCACCCCGGTCTCGGTCGCGGTGCTCCAGCGGGTCGCCCCGGCGCAGACCGGGATGGCCTCGGCGACCGTCAACACCCTGCGCGAACTCGGCGGCGTGCTCGGGATCGCGGTGCTCGGCGCCGTCCTGACCAACCGGATGACCGACGGGCTGACCTCGGCCCTGCACCGGCTCGGCGTCCCGCCGGAGGCCGTCGGCCCGATCGCGGACGCGCCGACCGGCGCGGCCCACGGCGGTGGCGGCGCGGCCGGCGCACT
>NZ_LFVW01000374.1:0-11615 GCF_001182915.1 Kitasatospora sp. MY 5-36 | reverse complement strand
CTTCAGGTAGAGGCCGGTCGGGCGGTGCGGGTCGACCGCGACCGCCGAGACGTCCACGCCGCGGGCGGCGACCTCGGCGAGCAGCCGGCGGCCGAAGCCGTCGTCGCCGACCCGGCTGATCCAGGCGGTCGGCACGCCGTGCGCGGCCAGCGCGCCCGCCACGTTGGACTCCGCGCCGCCGACCGAGAGCCGGAAGCTCTCCACAGACTCCAGCGGGCCCGGGCGGTCCGGCAGCAGGACGGCCATCGACTCGCCCACGCACACGGCCGTCGGGGGAGCGCCGGGGCGGGTCGGGCCCTGGGTGTCCTGTCGCGGCATGTGCGGGGCTCCTCGTCTGCGGCCGTTCCGTCGAGAGCGGGCCCACCGGGCCGACTCCGTGGCGCGTGAACGCCGCGTTCGTCCGTGAGCACCGCGTTCTCCGCGAGCACCGCACGTGAGCCGACCCCGTCGACCGGGAGCCCGGTCCGTTGACCGTGATCCGGCGCCGATGCTAGAACCGTGTTGCCAGCATGTGCAACCCTCGTTGCGCATGTTGCAACCTGTGCGGATGGAGGAACACGGTGGAGCAGACCTTCGCAAGCAGCGGTACCGGGCCGGGGATCGCCCGGGGAGCGGTGGCGGCCCTGGCCGACGAACCGCTCGACTGGCGGTTCAAAGCCGCTCCGCCGCAGTCGTGGGGCCGCAGCACGCGGGAGTGGCTCGCCACCGGCCCCACCCTCTCCTCGCTCGGCACCCCGCTGCTCACCCTCGACGGCGCCGCCCTCGACCACAACGTCCGCACCATGGCCGACTGGTGCGCCAAGGCGGGCGTCGCGCTCGCCCCGCACGGCAAGACCACCATGGCGCCCGCCCTCTGGCAGGCGCAGCTCGACGCCGGAAGCCACGGCATCACCCTCGCCAACCTGCCGCAGGTGCGGATCGCCCGGGCCTTCGGGGTCCAGCGCATCCTGCTCGCCAACGCCCTGCTCGACCCGGCCGGACTGGCCTGGCTCGCCGACGAGCTCGCCGCCGACCCGGACTTCGCCTTCCTCTCCTGGGTCGACTCCGTCGAGAGCGTGCGGCTGATGGACGAGGCGCTGCGCGCCGCCGGGGCCGAACGGCCGGTCGAGGTGCTGGTCGAGCTCGGCGGCCCCGGCGGGCGGACCGGCGCCCGCGGTGCGGACGCCGCCGTCGAGGTCGCCGCCGCGGTGCTGCGCGCCCCCACCCTGCGACTGGCGGGCATCGGTGACTCCTTCACCGGCATCCCCGAGGTGGGCGCGATCGCGCACGACGCCTCGGCCGAGGGACTGGCCGCTGTCCGCGGCTACCTGCGGGAGCTCGGCGAGCTGCACGGCCGGCTGGCGAGCGCCTACCCGGACGGCACCCCGCCGGTGGTCTCGGCCGGCGGCAGCGCCTACTTCGACCTGGTGGTCGAGGAGTTGGCGAACCTGCCGGAGTCGTTCACGGTGCTGCGCTCGGGCGCGTACATCGCCCACGACGACGGCTTCTACCGGGGCATCTCGCCGCTGGCCCGGGACGGCGGGCGGACGCCGTTCCGCGGCGCGCTGCACGGCTGGGCCCGGGTCGTCTCCCGGCCCGAGCCGCAGCTCGCGCTGCTGGACGCCGGCAAGCGCGACCTGCCCTTCGACGAGGGCCTGCCGGAGCCGCAACGGGTGCGCGGCGGCGCCGAGTTGACCGGAACGGCGGCCCGGATCACGGCACTCAACGACCAGCACGCCTTCCTGCGGGACGCGGGCGACCTCGCGCCGATCGGCGCCGTGCTGCGGCTGGGCGTCTCGCACCCCTGCACCGCCTTCGACAAGTGGACGGCGATCCCGGTGCTGGACTCCGCGGACGCGGCCGAGCCGAAGGTCACCGGCCTGGTCAGGACGTTCTTCTGATGCCCGGGGAGAGAGCGGCCCGCGGGGGCGCGACGGTCTTCCGGGGCGCCACCGTGGTGGACGGCACCGGCGCGGAGCGCTACCGGGCGGACGTCCGGATCGCCGACGGCCTGATCGTCGAGATCGCGGAGATCGCCGAGTCCGGTGAGGGCGGCGGGACCGGCGGGATCGGTGGGATCGGCGGGATCGGCAAGGGCCTCGGCACGGCCGAGGTGGTGGACGCCGACGGGCTGGTACTGGCCCCCGGCTTCATCGACATGCACGCCCACTCCGACCTCGCCCTGCTGCGCGAACCCGAGCACCCGGCCAAGGTCACCCAGGGCGTCACCTGCGAGGTCCTCGGCCAGGACGGCCTGTCCTACGCCCCGGTCGACGACACCACACTGGCCGCGCTGCGCCGCCAACTCGCGGGCTGGAACGGCGATCCGGACGGCTTCGACTGGGACTGGCGGGACGTCGCCGGCTACCTCGACCGGATCGACCGCAGCGGCGTCGCCGTCAACGCCTGCTACCTCGTCCCGCACGGCACGCTGCGGATGCTCGTCATGGGCTGGGCCAACCGTCCGCCGACCCCCGGCGAACTCGACCGGATGCGGCAGGTGCTGGCGAAGAGCCTGCTGGACGGCGCGGTCGGCATGTCCAGCGGCCTCAGCTACACCCCCGGGATGTACGCGGACACCGCCGAGCTGGTCGAGCTGTGCACCGTCGTCGCGGCCTACGGCGGCTTCCACGCCCCGCACCAACGCTCGTACGGCGAAGGGGCGTTGGAGGGCTACGCGGAGATGGTGGAGATCGCCCGGCGGAGCGGCTGCGCGCTGCACCTGACCCACGCCACGATGAACTTCGGGGTCAACCGGGGCCGGGCCGGCGAGCTGCTGGAGCTCCTCGACCGGGCGCTCGCCGACGGCGTCGACCTCACCCTGGACAGCTACCCCTACCTGCCCGGCTCCACCACCCTGGCCGCCCTGCTGCCGAGTTGGGCCACCGAGGGCGGCCCGGCCGCGACGCTGGCGCGGCTCGACGACCCCGCGCAGTGCGCGAGGATCCGGTACGAGGTGGAGGAGAAGGGCAGCGACGGCTGCCACGGGGTGGTCACCGACTGGGCGACGATCCAGATCTCCGGCGTCGGCTCGGCCCCGCTCGCCGGGACGGTCGGCCGCACCGTCGCCGAACTGGCCGTCGAGGAGCGGCGGACCGGCACCGAGGTCTTCCTGGACCTGCTGCGCCGGGACGGGCTGGCCACCACGATCCTCCAGCACGTCGGGCACGAGGAGAACGTCCGGGCGATCATGCGCCACCGCGCGCACACCGTCGGCAGCGACGGACTGCTGGTCGGCGCCCGGCCGCACCCGCGCGCCTGGGGCACCTTCCCGCGCTACCTCGGCCACTACAGCCGGGAGTTGGGAGTTCTCGCGCTGGAGGAGACGATCGCCCGGATGACCGGCCGCCCCGCCGCCCGGCTGGGGCTGGACCGGCGGGGCCGGATCGCCCCCGGCCACCACGCCGACCTGGTGCTCCTCGACCCCGGGAAGGTCCGGGACGCCGCCACCTTCGAGGACCCCCGGCTGCCCGCCGAGGGCATCGAGTACGTGTACGTCAACGGCAGCGCCGTCGTCCGGGAGGGCCGCACCACCGGCGCCCGACCCGGGCGTGCCCTGCGCCGAACCGACCGAGGAACCCTGGCCATATGACCGAGCTGTCCGCTCCGACCGACCTCTCCTCCGACCCTTCCGTTCCGACCGGGCTTTCCGGACTGCGCGACGAACCGGTGATCGCGGTGGTCCGCGCACCCCGGATCCCGGACGCCGCCGCGCTCTGCGCCGCCCTCGCCGAGGGCGGCATCAACCTGACCGAATTCACCTACACCACACCGGATGTGACGGACCATCTGCTCCGGGCCTCGAAGGCCGGCTGGCGGGTCGGCGTCGGAACGGTGCTGACCGCCGAGCAGGCGCGGCGCGGGGTCGAGGCGGGGGCGTCCTTCCTGGTCACCCCCGGCTGCCGCCCCGAGGTCGCCGAGGCGGCGGCCGCCGCCGGGGTGCCGGTGGTGCTCGGGGCGCTCACCCCGACCGAGGTGGCGCACGCGGTGGACCTCGGGGCCGCCGCCGTCAAGATCTTCCCGGCCCGGGCGTTCGGCCCCGGCTACTTCAAGGACCTGCGCGGCCCGTACCCCGACGTGCCGCTGGTGGCCTCCGGCGGGGTGAACGCGGGCAACGCCGCCGAGTTCCTGGCGCACGGCGCGCTCGCGGTCTGCGCGGGGACGGACGTGGTGCCGCCGGACGTGGTCGCGGCGGGGGACTGGGCGGAGATCACCCGGCGGGCCCGGGCGTTCACGGCGGCCTGCGCCGGGGCGGCGGGGGCGTAGCGGGTCGTCGGCGTCTGCGGCGGGGGCGCAGTCGGGCTGTCGGTGTTCGCGGCGGGGCATCGGCGTCTGCGGCGTGGCGAGGCGGGCTGTCGGGACGGCCGGGATTGGACGAGAATCGGGGGCACCCGGCTCGGCCCCGGCCGAGCCCGTCCCGGCCCAGCCCCTCCCCGCCCGGCCAGCCCCGGGCCCCGGACCCGGCAGGAGGAACCGCCCATGACCTCGACCCGCCCCGGCCCCGACTGGCTCGCCGACGCCGTGCTGTACCAGATCTACCCCCAGAGCTTCGCCGACTCCGACGGCGACGGCATCGGCGACTTCGCCGGCATCGCCGAGCACCTGGACCACCTCGCCTGGCTCGGCGTCGACACCGTCTGGCTCAACCCCTGCTTCGCCTCGCCGTTCCGCGACGCCGGGTACGACGTCGCCGACTACCTCACCCCGGCCCCGCGCTACGGCAGCACCGAGGACCTGGCCGCCCTGGTGGAGGCCGCCCGCGGCAAGGGCATCCGGGTCCTGCTGGACCTGGTGGCCGGGCACACGTCCGACCGCCACCCCTGGTTCCTGGCCTCCGCCGAGGACCCGTCCGACCACCGGTACATCTGGTCCGACCGCCCGGTGGACGGCTTCGTCGCCTCGCCCGGCAGCCGCCCCGGCTGGTACCTGCCGAACTTCTTCGACTGTCAGCCCGCGCTCAACTTCGGCTACGCGCGCGGCAGTTCCGAGGAGCCCTGGCGGCAGTCGGTGGACGCGGACGGCCCGCGCGCCAACCGGGCGGCGCTGCGCGCGATCATGGCGCACTGGCTCGGCCTCGGGGTGTCCGGCTTCCGGGTGGACATGGCCTACTCGCTGGTCAAGGACGACCCCGGCAAGGTGGAGACCGCCAAGCTCTGGACCGAGCTGCGCGACTGGCTGGACCGCGCCCACCCCGAGGCCGTCCTGCTCGCCGAGTGGGGCGACCCGGCCGCCGCCGTCACGGCCGGCTTCCACGCCGACTTCTTCCTGCACTTCGGCGGCGCGGACCACGGCCTGCCGCTGCGCTCGCTCTGGAACAACAACGGCGGGACGGTCGAGGAGTTCTGGCACCAGGAGGCCTGCTACTTCGAGGCCGAGGGCCGGGGCACCCCGCAGCCCTTCCTGGACGCCTGGCGCTCCGCCGCCGAACTCACCGAGGGCGGCGGGCGGATCGTGCTGCCCACCGCCAACCACGACTTCTCCCGGCTGGCCACCGGCCCGCGCACCGCGGAGCAGCTCGCCCCCGCCTTCGCCTTCCTGCTCACCTGGCCCACCCTCCCGGCGGTCTACTACGGCGACGAGATCGGCATGCGCTACCTGCCGGGCCTGCCCGACACCGAGGGCGGCGTCCTCGGGCCGCGGTTCAACCGGGCCGGCTCGCGCACCCCGATGCAGTGGACGCCCGGTCCCACCGCCGGCTTCTCCAGCGCCCCGCCCGAGCGGCTGTACCTGCCGGTGGACCCGGACCCGCACCGTCCGGACGTGCTCTCCCAGCGTGCCGACCCGACCTCGCTGCTGCACACCGTCCGGCGGCTGATCGCGCTGCGCCGGGCGCACCCGGGGCTGGGCGCGGCCGGCGGGGTGGAGGTCCGGCACGCCGGCTACCCGCTGGTGTACACCCGGGCCGGGCGGTACCTGGTGGCGGTCAATCCGCGCCGGGAGCCGGCGTCCGTCCGGCTGCCGGGCCTGCCGGAGGGCGTCCCGTCGGCACCGGGCGTCCGGCCGCTGGAGGTGCAGGGCGTGCGGGTCGCGGACGGGGAGCTGCGGGCGGACGGGTTCTCGTACGGGGTGTTCGAGCTGGGCTGAGTGCGGTCGGGCCGGTCGGGCCGCGTGCGGGTGCGGTAGCCGGGCCGAGTGCGGCGGGGAGCCGGGTCCTGTTCGGGGCCCGGCTTCCGATCGGTGTCGGATAGTTGTAAGCTACATCGATAGATGGTTGCATTTACCACCCTCATTGGTTGTATTTGCCACCTTCATGATCAAGCTGACAGACACGCCACCGGAGGACGGTACGAACGCCATGAGCACACCCCGGAACCCCGCCGCAGCGCCCACCCTGGGGCACTCGCTCAAGCACCTGGCCGTCCACCTGATCACCCCGCTGCTGATGTGCCTGGGGATGGCGCTCGCCTACCAGGGCGCCTTCCACCAGCCCGAGCCCCACCACCTCAAGGTGGCGGTGGTCGGCACCACGCCGCAGGCGCAGGGCCTGGCGCAGGCCATCCAGGGCAAGGCCGGGAACGCGCTCGACGTCCGCACCGTGGACGACCGGGCCGCCGCCGAGCAGCAGCTGCGCGACCGGGACCTGGTGGGCGCCTTCGTGCCGGACGCCAAGAGCCCCGAGCTGATCGTCGCCAAGGGGAACTCGGACACCTCGGTGGTGGCCGCCACGGCGGTGTTCACCAACGTCACCGACCGGCAGGGCGTGCCGCTGCACGTCACCGACCTGACCACGCCAGCCGCGGGCGACCCGACCGGACAGGGCCTGTTCTTCCTGCTGGTCGCACTGAGCATCGGCTCCTACGCCAGCGTCGCGGTGATCGGCGCCGCCGGCGCGGGGCTGAGCATGGCGGTCCGGGCGCTGGTCGGGGTGGCGGTCTCGCTGGCGGTCAGCGTGATCGGCATCGTCACCGCCGGGCCGGTCTTCCACGTGGTCGACCACGGCTACGCGGCGATCTGGGCGCTGGGCTGGCTCTACTCGGCGGGCATCGTGCTGATCGGCATCGGCCTGCACAGCTTCCTGAAGAAGTGGACCACGCTGGCCCTGATGGTGCTGTTCGTGATGCTGAACTTCACCTCCTCCGGCGGCATCTACCGGCCCGAGCTGCAGAACGGGTTCTTCGGCGGCCTGCACGGCTTCTGGACCGGCGCCGGCTTCCTGGAGGGCGCGCGCAGCATCATGTACTTCGACGGCGGCGCGGGCCTCGGCGGGCACGTCGTGACCCTGCTGGTCTGGCTGCTGCTCGGCGGTGCGGCGCTGGTGGCCGCGGCGATGTACGAGGGCCGCGGGCGCCGTCCGGTCGAGACGCCGGCGGAGGCCGAGGAGGAGATGGAGGAGGCGGTCGCGGTCTGACCGCGCCCCTCGGAAGGCTTCACCGGGTGCCGCGGGCATCGGCACCGGGTGGGGATCGGCGGCCCGCGCCCGGCCCTGGACAAGCCGGACGCGGGCCTCGGCGTCCCCCCGTACGCGCCTGGCGGTACGCCGCCTGCCCGATGAGGGCCTGGCCGACCACCAGGGTGTGGATCTCGCCGGTGCCCGTCGGGGTCACCCTGGCGTGCGGGTGCGGTGCGGGGTGCTCATGGGCGGTCCTCGGGGTCCTTGTCGTACGGGTCGGTCGGGGCGGTCGGGGCGTCCTGGTCGTGCGGGGCGTGTCGGTCGTACGGGGCGTCCAGCCAGGCGGTGAGCTCGGCGGTGTGCTCGCCGAGCCGGGGCGGGGGCAGGTGGTAGCGGGGCGGGGTGCGGGAGAGGCCGATCGGGTTGGCGACCAGCTCCAGCGGGCGGCCGTCCGGGCCGGGCAACGGCGCCCGCGGGCGCAGGCCGAGCGAGTCGGCGAGGGCGAAGGCCCCGGCCAGGTCGTTGACCGGTCCGCAGGGCACGCCGAGCAGGGTGAGGACCGCGAACCACTCGGCGGCGGTGCGGCGTTCGAGCCGGGCGGTGAGCTCGCGGGCCAGCGCGCCCACGTGCGCGACCCGGTCGGCGTTGGTGGCGAAGCGCGGGTCGGCGGCCAGCTCGGGGGCGCCCACGCCCCGGCAGAGCGCGGCGAACTGCCGGTCGTTGCCGACCGCGACGACCAGCGGGCGGTCGGCGGCGGTGAACACCTCGTACGGGGCGACGGACGGGTGGCGGTTGCCGAGGATGCCGGGCACGGCGCCGGCCAGGGTGTAGCCGGCGGACTGGTTGACCAGGCCGGAGAGCAGGGTGGAGAGCAGGTTCAGCTCCACCAGCTGGCCCCGGCCGGTGGCCTCGCGCTCGCGCAGCGCGGCCAGCACGCCGACCGCCGCGTGCAGTCCGGTCAGGACGTCCACCAGCGCGACGCCGGTCTTCACCGGCTCGCCGGGGGCCGGGCCGGTGACCGACATCAGGCCGCCGACGGCCTGCACCAGCAGGTCGTAGCCGGGCAGTCCGGCGCCCTCGCCGGAGCCGAAGCCGGTGATCGAGCAGTAGACCAGCCGCGGGTTGAGCGCCTCGGCGCGGTCCGGGCCGAGGCCGTGGCGGGCCATCGTGCCGGGGCGGAAGTTCTCCACCAGCACGTCGGCGCGGCGGACGAGTTCGACGGCGCGGGCGTGGTCGGCCGGGTCGCGCAGGTCGAGGGTGAGGGAGCGCTTGTTGCGGTTGACGGAGAGGAAGTAGGTGGCCTCGCCCTGGGCGTACGGCGGGCCCCAGGCGCGGGTGTCGTCGCCGGTGCCGGGCTGCTCGACCTTGATCACGTCGGCGCCGAGGTCGGCCAGCAGCATGGTCAGGTAGGGCGCGGCGAGGACCCGGCCGAAGTCGGCGACCAGGACGCCGTCCAGCGGGAGCCCGGTCACGACCGCCCCCTGGCCGCCCCGGCCGCGGCCGTCGCGCCGCCGGTCGCCGCGCCACCGGCCGTCGCGTCGCCCGAGGGGGCGTCGCCGCGCAGGTGCGGGCGGGCCAGCAGGAGGTAGAGGCCGCCGGCCGCGAGCACGACCACCGCCGAGAGCAGCACCAGGTAGTTGTCGTACCAGGCGGCGTCCGGGGTGCGGCCCCAGCAGATGTTGACGATCGCGGCGACGCCGTAGACCAGCGCGCCGATGTTCACCGCCAGGCCCCAGCGGCCGAGCCGGAAGTCCCCGCTCGGGCGCCAGCCGCGCAGCCGGGCCCGCAGGGCGGCCAGCACCACCATCTGGAAGGCCAGGTAGATCCCGATGCTGGAGAAGGAGATGATCTTCGTGAGGGCGCCCTCGGAGAGCGCCGAGGCGCCCACGATGATCACGCCGGGCAGCGCCGCGGCGAGCAGCAGCGCGTACGGCGGCACCCGCAGCCGGCCCGAGACGGTGGCCAGCAGCCGGCTGCCCGCGATCATCCGGTCCCGGGCGAAGGAGTACGCGAGCCGGCTCGCCGCCGCCTGGAGGCTCAGCACGCAGGACAGGAAGGAGATCAGCACCACGCCGATCACCACCCGGGCGCCGGCCGCGCCGAAGGCGTCGTGCAGCACCTTGGCCACCGGGTCCTTGTCGTCGCCGGAGACCACCGCGCCGATGTCCTGGATCGACATCACCAGGGCCAGGCTGACCCCGATCGCCGCCGCGCCGCCGACGTAGATGGTGCGCCGCATCGACTTGGGGATCTGTCGACCCGGATCGGCCACCTCCTCGGCGACGTCGCCGCAGGCCTCGAAGCCGAAGAACAGGAAGACCGCGATCAGCCCGGCGGCCAGGAAGGCGTCGGCGTAGTTCCCGTCGCCGCCCGCGCCGAAGCGGTCGAAGACCACGCCGAGGCCGTGGTAGCGGTGCGTCAGCAGCAGCCAGGCGCCGACCGCCAGGGCGCCGAGCAGCTCGGCGGCGAAGCCGAACATGGCCGCCGCCGACAGGACCCGGGTGCCGCCGAGGTTGATCACGGTGGCGAGCGCCAGCAGGCCGAGCGCGCACCAGACGGTCGTCGCGGTGCTCGGCTCGACGCCCAGGAGGGCGGCCACGTACGGGCCGGCGCCGTAGGAGACGGCCGCGATGGTGGACATCAGCGCCAGCAGGTAGACCCAGCCGGTCAGCCAGCCCCAGGTGCGGCCCCAGAGCCGGCGCGCCCACGGGTACACCCCGCCGGCCACCGGGAACTGGGCGACCACCTCGCTGAACACCAGGGCCACCAGCAGCTGGCCGAGGCCCGCGATCAGGAAGCTCCAGACCATCGGCGGCCCGGCGGTCTGGAGCGAGGTGGCGAAGAGTGTGTACACGCCGACCACGGGGGAGAGATAGGTGAAGCCGAGCGAGAAGTTCGCCCAGAGGCTCATGTCGCGCTTGAACTCGGAGGTGTAGCCGAGGGCGGCCAGCCGTTCGGCGTCCGGGTCGGGGGAGTGGGCGGTGGCACGGGCACTGGCATCGGTCATGACCTGCTCCTGGGAACGTGTCGTGATGCGTCGTCAGGACGCGTCGTTGTGACGCGTCGTCGTGATGCGTGGGGGAGTGCTGCGGGGTGCTGTTCGGGCCGAGGCTGCGGGAGAACATACGAGATTGAGTTTCTAGCGGCAAGGGTGCGCGCTCGACCGGGAGGTACCCTGCGGGAAACATCCGGTCGGACGGTGATCCGGAGTCGGCGGTTCGGAGGCGGCGGTTCGGGGACGCTCATCCGGAGGCGGGTGATCCGGCGGCGGGCGACCCGGCGACGGTGATCGAGGAGGGGGCGGTGTGACGACCATCGGCAGTGCGACCCCGCTGCTCAGCGCCGTCCTCGCGCCGCTCGCCGACCTCGGGCGCGCCGACGCGGTGGCCCGCCGGATCACCGAGGCGATCGCCCTCGGGCTGGTCGCGGACGGGGACCAACTGCCCAGCGAGAACGACCTCGCCGACCAGCTCGGCGTCGCCAACGGCACCGTCCGCGAGGCCCTCGCCCTGCTCCGCGAGGCCGGGCTGATCGAGACCCGGCGCGGCCGCAACGGCGGCAGCTTCGTCCGCACCCCCGCCGAGGGCTCCCAGCACCTCCAGCTCGCCCGGCTGCGCGACCTCGCCACCGTCGACCTGCGCGACCTCGGCGACGAGGAGCTGGCCGTCTTCGGCACCGCCGCCCGGCTCGCCGCCGAACGCGCCCCGGCCGACCTCGGCCCCAGGCTCACCCGGCTGGTGCACGACCTGCGCGACGCCGCCGGGCCCGCCGAGCGGTGCCGCGCCGACGCCCGCTTCCACATCGAACTCGCCGTCGCCGCCCAGTCGGTGCGGCTCACCCAGCTCGCCGTCCGGCTCCAGGCCGAACTCGGGCCGCTGCTCTGGCTGCCCGCCCCGCACGGGCCGGACCAGGAGCGCTTCGCCGAGCAGCACCGGGAGATCCTGGTCGCGGTGCTGGCCGGCGACGCGGCCGGCGCCCGGGCCGCGGCCGAGGCGCACGCGGTGGCCTGCGTCCACCATCTGGTCCGGCGGCACCTGGAGTTGGCGGACGACGGCTGAGCCGGGGCCCGTTGCTCCCGGAACCCGTTGTTCCCGGAGCCGCCCCTCGCCGGAAGTCCGTTGCCGGAAGTCCGTTGCCGCCGGAACCCTCCCTCGCCGCCGGAGCCGTCATGACCAGCGCGTCCAGCCC
This sequence comes from Kitasatospora sp. MY 5-36, assembly GCF_001182915.1. NCBI lineage: Bacteria > Bacillati > Actinomycetota > Actinomycetes > Kitasatosporales > Streptomycetaceae > Kitasatospora > Kitasatospora sp. MY 5-36. Next base: position 118 of record NZ_LFVW01000374.1, on the reverse strand, counting down.
CGCCCTGCCCGTTGCCCGAGCCCTCGGCGGGCCCGCCGCCGTCGAGCGCTGCGCCCGACAGGTCGCCGCCGCCGTCGACGCGGTGCTCGCCGAACTGGACGGCCTGCGGGCGGCCGCG
>NZ_LFVW01000037.1:0-33185 GCF_001182915.1 Kitasatospora sp. MY 5-36 | reverse complement strand
GGGTACCCGCCGCACCCTGGGCCACGCCTGATCAGCCGTTTCCGATCCGACGTCACCGCGGGGCGTGGACCGGCCGCCGGGCGGGTGTCCCGGCGGCCGGTGGCGCGGACGATCGGAAGCGGGTTCAGCCAGGGCTGATCCGGCCCCGCCAGCCGCCCTCCTCCCGGCCGCGTTCCTCGATGAACGTCTTGAACCGCGTCAGGTCCCCCTTCACCCGGCGGTCGACCACACCCGTGACATCGGCGGCCCGCTCCGCCACGCCCTCGGGCCGGAAGTCGATGGCCATGGCGACCCGGGTGTGGTCCTGGTCGAGCTGCCTGAAGGTCACCACGCCCTTCTGGTCGACGTCGCCGCCGGTGGTCCGCCAGGCGATCCGCTCGTCGGGCTGCTGGTCGACGATCTCGGTGTCGAACTCACGGGTGACGCCGCCGATGCTGGTCCGCCAGTGGTTGTGGCGGTCGTCCAGCTGGGTCACCGAGTCGACCCCCTCCATGAAGCGCGGGAACTCCTCGAACAGCGTCCACTGGTTGTAGGCGGTGTGCAGGGGGACGTCCACGTCCACGGACTCCTTCACCATGCTCATCCGGTCCTCCTCCCACGGTACGGCCAGGGATTTCCCGGCCGACCGTGCGCCTGCCCGTCCGCTGCCGGCTCAACCGTCCCGCCCGGATGGTCATCCTCCGTCGGGGCGCGGGGCGGGCAGCGGGCGGTGCCGCAGGGCGTCCTCGGCGGTGGGGTGGACGGGGAACAGCGCGGCGGTCCCGGTGAGCTCCAGCACCCGCAGCGTCCGCCCGGAGGGGGCGACCAGCACCACGGGGATGCCGATGTCGAGCGCGCGCCGACGGGCGACGAGGAGCAGGTTGAGACCGGTGCAGGTGAACAGCTCCACACCCGCCAGGTCGACCGCGAGCAGGGCGGGACGCCGGACGAGCGCGGCATCGAGTGCCCGGGCGGCGACGGGCTCGCCGTCCAGGACCATGCCCCCGGTGAAGAAGCACACGAGGGCGTCACCGACCCGGACGGTCTCCGCCTTCAGGCAGGGCGGCACGGCCCACTCCTCGGGCCGGGAGCCGCACCGTACGGCCGCGCCGGCCCCGCCGTCGACAGCGGCCCGCCCGGGCTGGGCGGACGCGATGCGTTCGAGGTCCTGCCACAGGTCGAGGGCCCGCTCGTGAAGCCCCGACGCGGTGCTGCTGCCCTCTTCGAGGGCCGTCAGGTAGGCGTCGACGCCGGTGACGGCGTGGCGCACCTGCCGGCACAGCGGCTCCCCGCAGGTGCGGGAGTCCCGACCGCCCTCACCGGGCGGCCCCAGGCAGTCGACCAGCCGGGACCTGAGCCGTTCCAGCCCGTGCCTGCTCATCGGGTCCATGGAACCATCTCCAGAAGCAGAGCCGCCGGGGAATCCGCGGCGAAGCACCGCGGAGTGCGGCCCTTCCACTGTTCGCCCGTCCGCCAGACATGTCAACCATTGCACGAATCTCCTGTCGTGTATCGGCAGTCGTGAAACAGGAGTCCTATCGTGGAGGAATGGACAACGGCACAGCGCCCGAACGGCAATGGACCTTCCTGACCAACCACGCCCGCGTACTGGTCCAGATCGCCCGCGACCCCGGCATCCGCGTGCGTGACATCGCCGGCCGCTGCCTGCTCACCGAACGCGCCGTCCAGCGCATCATCGCCGACCTCGAACAGGCCGGATACCTCAGCCACGAACGCCACGGCCGCACCAACCACTACAGCGTCGTCACGAGCAAGCAGCTGCGTCACCCCGCCGACGCCGGCCCCACCATCGCCGAACTCCTCGCCACCCTCCTGCGCTGATGCCCAACGACGGCACGGAGAGCCGACGGCAACGCCGAGGCGGCCGGACGGCCACGGACAGGGCGTGAGCTTCTTGAGAGCGGGGCGGCGCAGCGGGCACAGATGCACAGGAGCCGGTTCTGACGGCCGGGGTGGTTGCGGTGGTTCCCGGCCTCGTCAGGCCGGCGCGTTGTCCGTCGGCGCGGTTGGGTGACTGTCCGGATCGGGGGCGGGCAGTGGCCAGTCTGGGTGGGCGAGGTGCCGGCGCAGGGCGTCGAGGCGGGCGAGGTGGTGGTCGAGGGCGGCGTTGACGGTGCTCGTGGTGGCGGCCACTCGTGCTTCGAGGCCGTGGATCCGGTCCAGGAGGTCCTGCCAGCGCCTTTCTGCGGTGGCGACAGGGTCAGGCGCGGCGTCGGTCACTGTCATCGCGGATCTGGGTGGTGTGGTGGGTGAGGGCGTCGAGGCGGGTGGCGAGGTCGTCGTGGCCGGCGCCGAGGTGGGGGCGGACGGCGGCGAGGGGCTCTATCAGGTCGGCGGGGTCGGTGGCGCCGAGGGCGGCGGTCAGGGCGGCCTGGGCAGGACGGGCGCCGGGAGTGAGTGCGGCCGTGGTGATCCGCGCGGCGAGGACCCGCAGCTCGGCGGCGTGGTCGCGGGCCCAGACGGTGACCGATCGGTCGGCGGCCCGCCGGTCGCGGACGGCCTTGACCCGTTCCGCGCCGGTACCGGACCGCGAAGCGTCGGCGGTGGAGGGCTTGAGGCGCAGGTAGCGGTTCTCGGCGGCCTGGCGGCTGGCGACGCCCATCGGGTGGGCGAGGTCGGCCCAGGTGGCGCCGGCCTCCCGGGCGCTCTCCACCAGGCCGGCCTCCCAGCCGGCGAGTTGGCCGCGCAGCTCGCGCAGCAGGACGAGTGCGGCCAGGGCCTGCTCGGGGCCACCGTGCTCGTCAGGGGTGGTCGGGGGCCGGGACGCGGGGTTCTGGGCGGTGCGGACGGCGTCGTCGATGGCGGCCAGCGCCGCCGCGGCCGCCAGGAACGAGACGGGCTCGACCGGTGGGGAGGCGTCGGGGGCGGCTTTGCGGGACTTCTCGCTCATGCCGTCACTCTATAGGCGACGCGACAACTTGTCATTGGATGGATGACGCGCTAGAAAGGACTCAGGTGAAGCGCACTGGCACCCATTCGATCCATGGAGGTGTTTCGCAATGCTGCTGCGCACTGACCCGTTCCGCGAGCTGGACCGGCTGACCCAGCAGTTCCTCAACACGACCGGCACCTGGTCGCGTCCCACGCCGATGCCGCTGGACGCCTACCGGGCCGGCGACGAGTACGTGATCTGCTTCGACCTGCCGGGGGTCGACCCGGAGGCGATCGACATCGACGTCGAGCGGAACATGGTGACCGTCAAGGCCGAGCGCCGCCCGCGCCAGGAAGGCGAGGGCATCAAGTGGGAGCTGTCCGAGCGCCCGCTCGGTGTGTTCTCCCGCCAGGTCATGCTCTCCGACACCCTCGACCCCGCCGGGATCACCGCCGACTACGACGCCGGCGTGCTGACCCTGAAGATCCCGGTCGCCGAGAAGGCCAAGCCCCGCAAGATCGAGATCAGCCACAGCGGAAGCCGCAAGCAGATCCAGGCCTGACCGGCCCCCGATGCCGTTCCGGCCGCCCCCGATCTCTCCCCCTCGATCGAATGGGGCGGCCGGAACACCCCCCGACCGCCGGGCCGGCCTACTTGGACCGGCCTACCAGCAGCGACGCGGAAACGCCATGAACGGCCAGAGCAACCAGCCCTTCATCGTGCGAGCCCACGGCGAGATCGACCTCGACGCCGCACCCTCGCTGCACCGTGCCCTGGCCACCGCGCTCGAGTCGCACCGGGAGGTGGTGGTGGATCTGTCGGAGGTGACGTTCATGGACTGCGCGGGCCTGGGCGCCCTGGTCCGGGCCCGCGCCCAGGCCGACCGGTGCGGTGCCCGCCTGGTCCTGCGCGGAGCCGGCCGCCGCGTCGTGCGGCTGCTCAAGCTGACCGGTCTGCACCGGCGCCTGGCCGTCGAGCCTTGAGGTCACCCGGGCGTGCCGGGCCTCGGGACGGAGGGAGAACCGCGATGACGCTTCGATGGGAGGCGTTCCTGGAGGAGGTCCGGGAGCGCGGTGAGTACGACAGCCCACAGGAGGCCGAGCGGGCCGCCCGGGTGGTCCTTGCCCTGCTCGGCGCCCACCTGGTCGGCGACGTGCGCGCCGAACTGGCCGCCCGACTGCCCGAGACCATGGCCCTGATCCTGCTCAACCCGCTGCAGGCCGCCGAGCCACTCAACGCCGAGCGTTTCGTGCGCGCGACCGCGGCCTGGATCGAGGGCGCCACTGAAGCCACGGCCCTGTGGGACGTCGGCGCCGTCCTGTCCACGGTGGCCGACGCCGCCGGCGACGACCTCATGGACCAGGTCCTGCTCCAGCTGCCGCCCGGCTACGACCTGCTGTTCGGCCGCCCGACCGCAAGGACACGACCCTGACCCCGACCACCCCTCACACGCCGCCGGCCCGCCCGGCGGCCAGCCCCTGGAAGGCCCCACCGTCATGACCCGCTACCGCCACCTCCTCCAGCAGGTCCGCAACCTCGGCCGCTACCCCACCGACGAGGAAGCCGAACGCGCCCTCGACGCCGTCCTGACCCTCCTCGGCTCCCAGCTCACCGGCGACGAACGCTGCGACCTCGCCGCAGCCCTGCCCGAACGGGCCCGCGCCGTCCTCGCCGCCCAGATCCCCCTCCCCTCGCCCGTCACCGCCCCCGCCTTCGTCGAAAGCCTCGCCCACACCCTCGGCACCAGCCTCACCGCCGCCCGCTGGGACGCCTCCTCCATCCTGGCCGCCCTCACCACCCTCACCGACGACAACCTCACCGACCGCCTCCTCACCCACCTACCCCGCGGCTACGCCCTGCTGTTCGGCCGCGCCGACCTGGCCGCCGTCGCCTGAAACAGCGGGCCCGACCTGACACCGCCGGCTGCACGTGCATCCTCACGCCTGTGCGCACAGGGTAGTAGGACGAGCGGAACTCGCTACTTCACTGAACGCGACCTCACCAGACCCGAAACACCCGGCACCGGAGATCGTCACCGCGGGGCCGCCATGCCCCCGCAGGGCCCGGCATCCGCCGTGCAGGCGGCGGCAGGACCGCGGAGGGACTCGGATCAGGTGCCGTCCGTCGGTTCAGGCCCGGAGTTCCCGGGCACCCGCGAGGTATCCCACCGGCAACGACTCACGAAGGAGAGCCCGCCATGACGAAGTCCGGCGACAAGGGCACCCAGCCGAACGAGACAACGCGGGACCGCTCCGCCGAGGAGCGTTCGATCACCTCCCCCACCCCGGCCGACGTCCGGGCGAAAGCGGACGGGATCGTCGGGGCCCGCGAGCGCTCCGCCGAGGAGCGCGGGATCACGGCTCCCACCCCGGCCGACGTCCGGCGCAAGGCCGACTCGGACGACGACGAACCGGAGCCGCCGGCGGCGGACACCGTGGCGCCCTAGGGAGAATCGTGGCCGCCCGGCAAGCCCGCGCCGCTCCTCCCCGCCCGGCGCGCGCCGGGCGGGGACGGCATGTCAGGAGGCCGACTGCGGCGCACACGGCCGCTTCGACGACGAAGCCCGTGATCACGGCGCCCAACTGCGGGGCTCCCCCTAGCAGCCGTCGGCGGGGCGGCGTTCGTCGCCCCGCCGACGGCACGATGGCATCCGGCGCGGCGGCCGCGGTGAGCGGTGCGGACCGTCCGTCCGCTCACCTCCCACCGGCCGCACCGTCCGAGTCGCGCGGGCCCTGCTCCCGGGCCCGCAGCGGCCGTCCGTGCCGCCGGTGGCTGGTGTCGCAGAACGGGTACGTGCGGCTGCGCCGACAGGCACACAGGGCCACCACCGGGCGCTCGGACAGCCTCCGGGTGCCGTCGGGGAGGACCACCTCCACCGGGCCCTCGACCAGCAGAGGGCCGCCCGGCACGACGACCACCCGGGTGGCGTAGCGATCAGCGCCCGCGGACACCGCGCACCACCACCAACTCCTCCTCGCGCTCGCCGGGCCGGATCACTCCGAGCCGCTCGAACAGGGCGGCCCGGGCCGTCATCACCGGCCCGAAGGGCTGCCGCCGCCGAGCCGCCACCTCTGTGCGCAGCGCGGCCGCGCGCAGGAGCGCCAGGGTGGCCGGCACGCCCGCGAGCGCGGACTGCACGACCAGCAGCACGCCGCCCTCGGCCAGCACCCCGGGAACCGTCCGGCAGATCCGGTCCAGGACCAGCCGTCCGTCCGGTCCGGCGTCCCAGGCCAGCGCGGCGCCCCGGCCGGGAGCCGCGCCGTCCGGGTCCGTCGGGACGTACGGGGGATTCGCGGTCACCAGGTCGAAGCGTTCACCGGGCAGCGGGGCCAGAAGGTCCCCCCGGCGCAGCCGGACCCGGTCGTGGTGCAGCCGGGCGTTGCACCAGGCGGTGGCCACCGCCCTGGCGGACAGGTCCACCGCCGTGACCAGGGCCCCGCTGCGCGCCGCCGTGATCGCGACGGCCCCGGTCCCGGTGCAGAGGTCGAGCACCCGGCTGGAGCCGTCCAGCGGCTCCCGGCGCACACAGGCGGCCAGCAGTTCGGTGTCGCCCTGGGGCGCGTAGACCCCGGGCGGGCGGATCAGCAGCATGCCGAGCGGTTGCCCGGCCCGGCACGGTTCACACCTGCCGCACGGCGGCTCGTACCGGGACTTGTCCCGAGCGTCTGCTCGGGTCCGCCCCGAGCGCTCGTCTTCGGGCCGGACCCCGGATCCGTGATGCCGACGTGGCCGGGAGAAGGGACTCTGGTCAGGTGGACGGCAGCGGCGCCCCGGGCGCGCGAGGAGCTCGGCAGCCCGTGGCAGGCACTGCGGGCCGTGGCCGGGGGCCGACGCCGACGGTGGGCGTGGAGGAGGAGCACTTCCTCGTGGACCCCGTGTCCCGGGCCGTGGTTCCCGCGGGCCCGCGGCTGGCCGCCCGCGCCGCGGGCGTGCTGGGGGACCTGGTGTCCGGTGAGTTCACGGACCTCCAGGTCGAGGTGCGGACACCGCCGTGCGCCACCATGCGCGAGCTGTCCGCCCAGCTGGCCCGGTTGCGCCGCGAGCTCGCCGCGTGCGCCGAGGCCGAGGGCCTGGCCGTGTGCCCCAGTGCGACGCCCGTGATCGGGGGCGGCGGCGTGGTGCCGGTGGGCCACCACCCCCGGTACCTGGACGGGGTGGAACTGTTCCGCGGCCTGATGGACGACTTCGCCGTCTGCGCCCTGCACGTCCACGTCTGCCTGCCCGACCGCGAGGTGGCGGCCCTGGTCGGCAACCATCTGCGCCCGTGGCTGCCGCTGCTGGTGGAGATGAGCGCCAACTCGCCCTTCCACGCCGGACGGGACACCCGGTACGCGAGCTGGCGCTCGGTGCTGCGGCTGCGCTTCCCCTCCCTCGGACCGCCACCGTGGGTCGAGTCCTTCGACGACTACCGGCGCGTCGCCGCCGCGATGGCGGAGGTCGGCGGGAGCTCCTTCGCCGACCTGCCGTTCTGGGACACCCGCCCGCACCCGCGCCTGCCGACGCTGGAAGTGCGGTGCATGGACGTTCCGGCCGAGTCCGCCGACTCGGTGGCCCTGGCGGCTGTCGTGCGCGGCCTGGTGGTGACCTCCGCCCGCCTGGCGGAGCGCGGCGACAAGGGACCGCAGCTTCGCGGTGAGCTGTTGCGCGGCTCGTACTGGTACGCGACCCGCGACGGCTGGCCGGGGCCGGGAGCGGACGGGCTGACCGGACGCGTCCTGCCCGCCCCGGAACGCGCACGGAGGCTCGTCGAGCACATCGGCCCCGCGCTGGAGGAACTCGGAGACCTGGAGCGGGTCGCCGCCTTCGTCGACCGGCTGGCCGCCCGGGGCAGCGGCGCCCACCGCCAGCGCGCCGCACACCGGGCCGGCGGCCTGTCGGCGGTCGTGGACGACCTCGCGACCTGCATGACCACCCTGCAGGCCGTCCCGCCCCGGCCATCCGTACGGCGGACCCCCCAGGGGCGCGCCCCCGACGGGTGTGCCAGCGTGGAGGAAGCCGGAAGGCCATGCGGACCCATGTCCACGGACGCCCGCGAACGCCCGGAGAAGCCGATGGACGACAGCCCGGAGCAGCACGGACGCCCGCCGGAGCACGGCGGGCGGGTACGCCGTGACGGGTACGCCCGCCTGAGCGCCGCCGACCTCGGCATCGACACCGTGGCCCTGGCCGAGGACTTCACCCGGCTCGCCGACTCCTATCAGGACCTGCCGCCGGATCCGTACGCCCGTGAGACCCACCGCTTCCGCCGCTACTCGCACGCCGTCCACCTGCCCTGGACCGGCGAGCTCTCCTACATCCCGGGCACCCCCGACGAGGAGTTCGGCACCGTCACGGAGTACTGGCAGGACGAGCACAACCCCGAGTACCCCCGGGTGCGGCGCCGGCTGCCCGACATCCCGGAAGCCCTGCACCGCAACCGGCTGCTCGACGCCCTCGTCCATGCCGACCTGGACCGTGCCCTGTGGCTGGAGGACCTGCGCCGCGTCCCCGTCTACGTCGGCATCCACCTGATCTCGCTCGGCGTCCACGACCAGGACCAGGAGGCGGTGTCCTCACCGAACTGCCTGCATCAGGACGGCGGTTCACCGGCCACCTTCACCTTCGCCCACCTGATCGGCCGCCGGAACGTGAAGGGCGGCGAGAACGTCATCGCCACCCCGGAGAGCGCCGGCCGGCAACCCGACGCGCTGCCCCCGGAAGCGATCCACGACCGCTTCGTACTGACCGAGCCGCTGGACGGCTACGGCGTCCACGACCGGCGCGTCAGCCACTACGTCGGCCCGGTCCGCCTCGGCGACGACGGGAACGAAGGGCGCCGCGACATCCTCATCATCGGAATCGCCCCCTACGCCCCGGGGCTTTGACCGGGGGGTCCACTGCCTGAATCCGCTGTTTCCGCTCGGATGCGCCACAGCTGCTTCCCGGACGACGACATGTACGACCCCGAACGGGAGATGCCGATCACGCCTGGCCGGCAACGCCGCGGTCAGGTCAGCGGGGTGGCGCGCAGGCAGGTGTGCTGGCCCGGCCCTGTGGCGACGTCCAGGGGCCTGGCCACACCGGCTTGGATCTCGACCCGGAAGGCTCCGGTGTCGTCGGCGTAGATCGGGGTACCGTCGGGTGTCCTGTCGCCGGTGGCGTGGACAACGACGATCTCGGGCGGACGATGCGCTCCTGGTGGGCCCGGCAGGGTGATCGCGTAGCGTTCAGGGATGTCCATGGCGGGCCTCATTCTGCAGGGTGCGCCGGCGTCTGTGAGGGCGCGGACGGTGTCGCGGACGGGTGAAGATCTCGTCTGCGCCGGTGATCTGCCGCAGGCGCCGGGTCTGAGGGAACGAAGCGGCCACCACCGGGGCGGTTGCGGCGGCGTACACGGTGAAGCGCACTGGGAGCAGAGCGTCAGGACGAGTGGAGTCGCGCGACAGGAGACGGGGCAAGTCGACGATCACACAGGGCATGCCCTCCTTGACCGAGCGCGCCAAGGCGTCCTCCAACCCGCCGCGCTGATCATGGTCGGCCTTGCCGTCCAGGCGGGCGCTGCCGGCTCTCCCGGACAGGTCTGCGGTCGTGGTCCGCGGGGCCCGACAGGCGCACGCCCTCAGCGGACGGTAGTGGGGGGACATGACCGGCCTCCTCGCGCGAGGGAAGCTGTCCGCTTGTGATCCTGCCCCGCCGCGCTCGGAATCCACCGTCCGGGGCCGCCTGAGTCGCCCGCCCGACCGGCCTCGACGACACCCTTGAGGCACCACGCCAATCGGGGTAACCCCCCACCCCGCATCCTCGCTGCCCAGAGGCCTCCCGCCCCGCCTGTCCGCGGGCAACGCCGTGGGCGACGGCGACGGGCTGACGGCGATCGCCGCCTGCGGAGGGCACCGTGTAGCGTGTTGCCGCGCCCGCGACCCACCGGGGACGGTATCCATCCAGCACAGGCTGGATGCGATCGTCCGGGCGATGCTGGAGCAGCGTGAAGGCAAGCGCGGTCAGGCTTACGAGGATCTGAAGGCAGCCATCGGGATGGAGGAGCGGCTGTAGGACCCTGGGAGGATTCAGGTCTGGGCGGCGATCGCGACGCACAGCACCGCGACGCCGAGGGCGAGCCAGGCGAGGTAGTCGCCGAGGTGTCCGGAATGCAGGCGGCGCAGCGCCCGTACGGCTCGGGCAGCCGCGTGCCGGTCGGCGGCGGACCGATGGAGGGCGGCCGTGGCCAGGGCCAGGGCGACGGCTGCGGACAGCAGGCCCAGCAGCACCCCGGTCACGGTCCAGTCCGCGGCCGGCACGGGTCCGGGCGGCGTGTTGGCCTGGGTGAGGACGACGGCGCTGTAGCCGTCGGGGTCGGTGAAGACGGCCGCGCCACGGGCGAGGGCGGCGGGGATGGCGGGTAGGGAACCGACGAGGACGGCGAGGCCGATCAGACCGGCCGGGACGATCGTCATGGTTCGCGGCAAGGCGCGCTGCGGGGAGCGGATTTCGGGTTCCTCGCCCTCGCCGGTGGTCTCGTCCCCGTCCGGTCGGCTCTGTGGGGCCGGGCCGGCGCCGAAGAAGATCCGCAGGGCCGCGCGGAGAGCGGCCGCGCCGGTGGCGGCGGAGGCCGCGACGAACACGGCGGGCAGCCACGGCTGCCAGTGGCCGGCGGCCTCCTCGCTCAGGGCCTTGCCAAGGCCGGTACCGAACGGCGGCATGCCGGCCAGGGCCAGGGCGCCGACCACGAACAGCACGCCGACGGTGCGCAGGTCGCGTGCCTTGCCGTGCAGCCCGTGTTCATCGACGGAGCCGTACCGGTCCAGCAGTACACCGGTGAGGGCGAACAGCGCGGCCTTCACCAGGCCGTGCGCGGCGACGTACACCGCGGTGCCGGTGGCGCCGTCGGGGGTGAGCAGGGCGACGGCGATGAGGAACAGGCCGACGTGGCTGATGGTGGAGAACGCGAGCAGGCGCTTGAGGTGGCGCTGCTGCCAGCACATCAGGGCGCCGAGGAGTGCGGTCAGCAGACCGATCGCGGTGAAGGTGGTGCGGAAGGCCTGGGGGTGGATGCCGCCCGGGCCGGAGAAGACGGTCCAGTAGACGCGGGCGATGCCGTAGACGCCGAGTTCGACCATGGCGCCGGACATCAGCATGCACACCGGGGTGGGCGCCACCGCGTGCGCGTCGGGCAGCCAGAAGTGGAACGGCACGGCGGCGGCCTTGACCAGCAGGGCGGTGGCGATCAGGGCGAACGCGGCCACGGTCAGCACGTCGGTGTGGTGGCCGGCGAGCTGCCGGCCGAGGCGGGCGAGGTTGAGTTCGCCGGTGCGGGCGTAGAGGAGGCCGATGCCGAGCAGGGAGCAGTAGGCGGCGAAGGAGGTGACGATGCCGAAGGTGAGCGCCCCCTGGAGCGGGCGGGGGTCCTCGATGCGGTAGCCGGTCAGGGCGTAGGCGGCGGCTCCCATGAGTTCGAAGAAGACGAAGGCGTTGAACAGGTCGCCGGTGAGCGCGAAGCCGGCCATGCCGGCTTCGAACAGCAGGATCAGGGCGGGGAAGGCGCCGGCGTGCTCGCCGGTGGGTTCGTCGAAGTACCGCCAGGCGTAGACGACGACCGCGAGGACCAGGACGGCGACGAGCAGCGCGAGTCCGGCGCCGATGGGGTCGGCGGCGAGCACGATGCCGAGGCGGGCGGGCCAGCCGCCCAGGTCGGCGGTGACGAGGCGCCCGTCGGTGCGCGCCCAGAGCAGGGCGAGGCACGCTGCCTCGGCACCGGCGCAGGTGGTGGCCAGGATGTCGCAACCGGTCCGGGGAAGTCTGCGGCCGGCGACGGCGAGCAGTGCGGCGCCGAGCAGGGGAATGGCCACCGCGAGCGGCAGCAGGGCTGCTTCGGTCACGGTCAGCCCTTGAGGCCGGTGAGGGCCTGCGGGTCGACGGTGTGGTGCCGTTTGCGCAACTGGATGGTGAGGGCGAGCAACAGCGCGGTGACGGTCGCGCCGACCACGACGTCGGTCAGGGCGAGGGCCTGCACGACGGGGTCGACGACGGGGCGGGTTCCGGGGGTGAGGTCGGAGTAGACGGGGGCGGTCGCGCCGCGGCGGTAGCCGACGGCGAGGAGCAGGAGGTAGGTGGAGGACTGGGCGACGGCCAGGCAGCCGATGGCGTGGATCAGGTTGCGACTGGTGACCAGGCCGTACAGGGCGATGAGCAGGACCCATCCGGCGGCCAGGAAGACCCACGTTCCCATCAGGTGTCTCCGTCTCTCTGCTGGTCGGGTTCGGTGAGTTCGACGGCCTGGTCGAGGAAGTGTGCGAGCAGGGCGATCAAGCCGCAGGCGACCTCGACGCCGACCGCGGCGTTGAGGACCGGGACGGTGCCGCCGGAGGTGACGGTGTTGAAGGTGCCCAGCGGCAGCACGTTCTTGAGGAACGCGCCGCCTGCGATCAGGCCGGCCAGGCCGACGAGGCTGTAGGAGGCGGCGGCGAGCGAGTCCGCGACGTCGAGGGCGGCGAGCGGGCGCAGCTGCTTCAGGGCCCGGTAGTCGGCGGCCACGTAGGCCAGGTGCAGGGCGGTGGCGAGGACGACACCGCCCTGGAAGCCGCCGCCGGGGCTGAGCTGGCCGTGCGCGACGATGTAGACGCCCACGACCAGGGTGACCGGTAGCAGCAGCGCGCCGAAGAGGCGGGTCGTGGGCATGACCCGCTCCGCTTCGGCGCGGCGGTGGCGTTCGTCGCGGGCCCGGCGCAGCAGCAGGGTCGCCCCGAGCACGGTGCCGAAGAGGATGGACTCCTCGCCGAGGGTGTCGAAGGCGCGGATGTCGAAGTTGACGGCGGAGACGACGTTGGCGGTGCGCCGGTCCAGCGCCGCCGCCACCGCCCGGTCCCCGTAGGAATGGCTGTCCGTGCCGAACGGCGGGAGGTGAGTGCACGCGGCCGTGAAGAACGCGGCGATGACGGCGGCCGCTGCCAGGAACATCGTCAGCCGGGCGCGGGCCGTCACTTCCGTTCCCGCCCGTTGTCGCCGGCGCTGGCCCGGTCGTCGGTGCGGGTGGGTCGGCGGGTGACCTTGCGTACGGTCAGCAGGATCAGCAACGGGGTCAGCGCGGTGCCCACGGCGAGCTGGGAGAGCGCCACGTCGGGCGCCTGCAGCACCGCGAACAGCATCGCCAGGCCCAGACCGAGCACGGAGAGGACGACCGCCTGGCGGGCCGGGTCACGGGTGAGGACCGCCGTGGTGGCGGCGAGGACGACGAAGGCGACGACGAATCCGATCAGCCATGCGTTCACGGCCTGCTCACCGCTTCGGCCTCGGCTTCACGGGTGGCACGGCCGACGGCGATCGTGGTGACCGTCCCGCCGACGGCGAAGACCAGGCCGATGAACAGCGTCTTGGCCGCCCCCCGGCCCGGTCCCTGGTCGACTGCCACGGCCGCGGCGATCAGCGGCACACCGGCCACCGAGGCCGGGGCCAGGGCGTGCAGGCGCGCCAGCGCTCCGCGCAGCCGCAGCACCGCGGCCGCGGACAGCAGCACACACCCCACGCCGGCCCACAGCAGCACGAGCACGATCACATGGCGTGGCGTCAATCCGAACTCCCTCCCCCACCCCCGGTCTGGCCGGCCGGGCGGGGTCTCGTCAGTTCTCGGGCGTGGAACCGTACGGGTGCGCGTCGTGGCGGCGGCCGGCGACGAAGCGGGCGAAGACAAGGGTGCCGGCGGGGGCCAGGACGGCCAGCATCAGCGCGAGGTCCTGATAGGAGGACCGGTCGTACGCCATCGGGAGCAGCAGGAACACCGCGCCGGCCACGGTCGACAGCATCGACGCCCCGAGCAGTCGGCGCACCGCGGTGCCGCGCGCCGCGACCCACAGGCACGTCGGCGCGGGAATCGCCAACAGGACCAGGGCCGCCGCTGTCCAGGCGTTCACCGCGCGCCGTCCGTGCGGGCCACGGCCTCCTCGACCGGTCCCGCGGTCGGGCGCAGAGCGTGCACGACGACCTCGTCGTCGCGGGGCACGTCGATCACGCAGGTGTCCGGGGAGGCGGCGAGCAGCGTGCCGGCCCACCCGGCTCCCGCTCCGGGGCGCAGCCGGATGCGCCGTACCCTCCCGTCTCCGTGACCGGGGGCCATCGCGGCCGTCAGCACGGCCAGACCGCGCACGACCGAGCCCGGCAGCGCGAGGAGCGCACGCACCGCGCCACGCCCTCCTCCGACGCGGACGTGTGCGGCCAGGCGCATCCTGCGGGCCGCGACCGCCCCGCCCGACGCGGCGAGAACGGCGACCAGCAGCTCGACGGGCGAGACGGAGCTGACGAACACCACTGTCAGCCCCGTCAGGGCAGCACCCCACACCACGGTCTCCACCAGCCGGGTGAGCACCTGACCTCCTGTAGTCCTCCGGGCCGTTGTTCGGTTGCCGGCCACCTGGCGACTCCGCGGCGCAGGCGGTGCCTCCGCGCACGCCGTCCACCGCCCGGCCGTGTCATGGCCTCCGGGTCAGTCGGGAGGCTCCGACGGGCGGGGGTGCCCGGGCTCCGGAGGGGCAGGCTCCGCGGGCTCGCCCGGGCCGGGCGGGGCCGGCGGCTCAGGGGGCGGTTCGGGCGTTCCGGGAGGCGCGGGCGGATCCGGCGGCACCGGTGGCTCCACCGGCTCCGGCGGGCTGGGCGACGGCGGAACCGGGGTGACATCGGGGTCGGGCGGCACGGGAACGGTACCCACGGTGACCAGCTCCTATCGGCCCAGGGCGTGTTCGAGTTCCTTCTTGTTCATCTTCGAGCGCCCGTGGATGTTGCGCTGCCTCGCCTCGTTGTAGAGCTGCTCCTTCGTCGGCCCCTGGGCGCCGCTGTGCGACCGCAGCCCACCGCGACGGGAGGAGGACATGTCCTTCAGCGAGCTGCGGCTGGCGGTCTTCGACTCCCCGTGCCGGGCCCGCTCCTTGTTCACGGTGCGGGCGGCGATCTCCTCGGCGCGCTTCTCGCTCTCACCGCGCTCCAGCGCACTGTCCTTGATGTGCTCGTACTGCCGTTCCCGTTTGGGACTCGATCCGCGAGGCATGGTCACACACTCCTGTCCGATGACTGCGGGGTGCGTGTTCCCCGCATCCGTGAGAGGAACCCGCTACCGGCACCGGGCAAACCGGCTTGCACCCGTCCAGCCGCGCGCCCCAGCGCGTCGGCGAGGCCGCCGAGGGTGTGCGCCACCTGCTGCTGGCTGCTGCGATCCCGGGCCCGGTCGTCGAACCGGCCGTGCGCCCCGAAGTCCCGCCGGGCGTCCACCGGCTCGAACAGGTTGTCCGGGTCCGTGGCGCGGCGCCGACGGTCCTCCTGCTGGGAGTCGAAGCCCGTGCGGGCCAGGTAGCGGTCCAGCAGCCCGGGCACGACGGCGTTCGTCACCAGGGTCGCCACCGTACTGCCGCCCACCCAGTACTCCCTCCGCCCGGGGTGGTCGGCGGCGAACAGCACCACGCGGGCAGCGACCTCGGGCTGGTAGATCGGTGGAACCGGCTGCGCCCGGCGGGGCAGGCGGGACCGGACCCAGTCGAACTGCGGGGTGTTGACGGCCGGCATCTGCACCATCGTGGTCCGCACCCGAGTACCGGAAGCGAGCAGCTCGCAGCGCAGCGCCTCGTTGAAGCCCTGGATGGCGTGCTTGGCGCCGCTGTAGGCGCTCTGCAGCGGAATGCCGCGGTAGGCGATCGCCGAGCCGACCTGCACGATCACCCCGGCATCGCGGGGCAGCATCCGGGCCAGGGCGGCCCGGGTGGCGTAGACGTAGCCGAGGTACGTGACCTCGGTGACGCGCCGGAACTCCTCCGGGGAGACCTCGGTGAACGGGGCGAAGACGGAGGCGAACGCGTCGTTGACCCACACGTCGACCGGCCCGAGTTCTTCCTCGGCCCGTTCGGCGGCGGCCTCCACCGCGTGTGCGTCGGCGACGTCGGCCTCGATGGCGATGACCTTGGCAGCGCCGGCCCGCTCGGCATCGCGCACCGCCGCTTCGAGGCCGGCCCGGCCGCGGGCGATCGGCGCGAGCCGGTCTCCGCGGGCGGCGAACGCCTCGGCGGTCGCACGGCCGATGCCACCGCTGGCCCCGGTGATGACGATGGTCCGGCAGGAAGTTTCCGTACTGCTTCGGGTTTCCGGGAAACAGCGGGGCAAACGGCCCGGCGCCGCGCCGCGTGCGTGGCCGGTCGTCGGGCCGTAGCGTCGACAGGGTGGACATGCCGGGGGCGTGAGTGAGGGAGGCTTCGATGCCAGGCGAGGCGCTGTTCGTCGGCGACACCCCGTGGGACGTCCAGGCCGCCGCCGGAGCCCCGGTCACCGGCGTGGCGGTGCTCTCCGGCGGCTTCGGCGAGCGGGCCCTGCGCTCGGCGGGAGCCCTTGAGGTCCACACCGATGTCGGCGACCTCCTTGCCCGCCTCGATTCCAGCGCCCTCGCGGACCCGACGCACTTCCAGCCCGTACGCGGCTGAGCGCGCGGCCGTGGACGACTCCCCCGACGGCGGGTACGCGGTCTCCGCGGAGTTCTACGATCTCCTGCAGGCCGAGACCGACCGCCGTCTGGCCGAGCGGCGCTTCGCCGCGGCCGCCACGCGGGCCCGCCACGCCGTCCTTGATGTCGGCGCCGGCACCGGCACCGCCACCGAGGTCCTGCTGCGCGCCTCCGGTGTGCCCGTCCACGCCGTCGAACCGGCCCCGGCCATGCGCGCCGCCCTGCTGTCGCGCCTGGCGCACCTCGGGGCGGACCAGCGCGCTCGCGTCACCGTGCACCCCGAGCCCCTCGCGGCGACAGGCCTGACGGCCGTGGCGGACCTGGCCGTCGCCTCCAACGTGATCGCCTGTCTGGATCCCCCGACCAGGCGGGCCACCTGGAAGGCGATCTCGGCAGCCCTCCTGCCCGGTGGCCTGCTCCTGTTCGATCCGCCGCCCGCCGGCCTGCCCGACGGGTGCGAGGCGGCGGGACGGCTCGGCCCGGTGCGGGTGGGTCCTGACCTGTACAGCGCCGACGTCACCCGGCGGCCCCATCGCGGCGTCCTGCGCGTGGTCTTCACCTACCGCGTCGAACGCTCGCAGGAGCTCCTGCGCGAGGCCCGGGAGGCGTTCGACATGTGGCCCGTCCCGCCCGAGCAGCTCGCCGAGGAACTCGATGCCGCAGGACTGCGTGTTGTGCGGGCGCCCGGATCCGACCTCGTGGCGGCTCGCCGTCCCGCTCTCTAGACCCGACCTCGCCCGCCTGCGGGCCTTGGTCCCGTGCCGCACCGGATCAGTCGTCCGCTTCGCCCGGTGGTGTTCCGCCTGGCGCCCCGCCGGCCTCGTCAGCCGGCTCCTCGCCGGCTGCCGGTGTGCCGCGGCCCCCCTCACCACCGTCGCCCGCGGCTGACCGGTCGCCGCCGGACAGCGCCCACCCCACGAGGCTTCCGCCGTACACCGTGAAGCCCACCCCGATCAGCCAGGACTGCGCCGACCGTGCCGTAGGAAACGGCGTTGGAGACCAGTAGCGGGGCGAAGACCAGCCGGGAGAACAGCCGGAGACCGGCCAGGGCGACCATCGTGGCCACCGCCCCGGGCACCAGCCCCCGCCGCGGGGCACGGGCCCCGAGCAGGAAGCGCGGAAGCCACCAGAACAGCAGCAGACCGCCCAGCACCGTGGCGAGGATCCGCAGGGTCGGTTGGACGGCGGTGTGCTGCCAGGGCACGCCGCTCCAGGCCGCGAGGACGAGGTAGCCGGTCACCCCGGCCAGCGCGACGACCTGGCGCCCCACCCGGTGCCACGGTCCTCGCGGCAGGCCCCAGATCCGCTCGTAGGCGCCCTGCATCGCACCCGTCAGCGAGACGCCGAAGAAAGCCAGCGCGGCGAGGCTGAACCCGGTGGTCGTGCTGAGGACCTGCCCGCGTGAACTGAACAGCGTCTCGACGGCCTGGCCACCGCGCGGCGACAGCCCCAGGCCGTCGGTGATCCACTGGGCGATCCCGTTGCCGCGGGCAGGGGAAGCCGCCGCGATGACCATGAGCAACGGCACCAGGGTCACGAAGAACAGCGCGGCGAAGGCCAGCGAACGCTGCATCAGCTCGATCTCCAACCCGCGCCCCCACGCCCGCCCGCACACAAAGCGCAACCGGTGCCAGACCGCTCTCACAGTGCACGCCTTCGCACGCCGGTCAGGTGCCAGAACCCGGGGCATCCGGCCGGCGCCGAGCGCCCCGGCGCCGCGAAGTACCCTGCCGTGCCGCCGCAACCACCTCTGCCTCTCGAAGGCGTCTGCGCCCGAAGGGGCCACCTGCCGGGGCCGGACCCTGTAGCGGGGCCTCTCCCGTGTGCGGACGCGGCTTCAGCGGCCATAGGTCGGACAGACCGGGTCAGCGGTTCAGGGCGGGCAGGACCAGCTCACGGTAGGCGTCGAAGAAGACCTCCTGATCGGGGCCGATCTGTCCGACGTAGACCTCGTCGAATCCGGCGCGCTCATATGCGCGCGCTGTCTCCACGTGCTGCTCCACGTCGTCGCCGCAGGTGACCGCGTCGGCAACCATGTCGCGGGTGACGAGCTGACTTGCCTGTTCGAAGTGCGCCGGGGTGGGCAGGAGCTGGGCGAGCTCGCCGGGCAGCAGCTCGGTCGGCCACAGCCGGTGCACCACGTCCACGGCCGTTTCCCGGTTGCTGCTCCAGCACACCTTCACGCCGCCCACCACCTTCTTGCCCTGGCCCCCGGCCTCGCGGAACGCGCCCACGAGGTCGGCGTCCGGGGTCATGGTGACGAAACCGTCCCCGATCCGGCCGGCCAACTCGGCGGCCTTCGGCCCGAACGCCGAGACGTAGACCGGCAGCGGCTGGTCGGGGACGGTGTACAGGCGGGCGTTGTCGACGGTGTAGTGCCGGCCGCGGTGGCTGACCGGTTCCCCGGTGAACAACTCGCGCATCACCTCGACGGCCTCCTCCAGCATCTCGGCCCGTACCTCGAAGGACGGCCACGCATCGCCGTGCACGTGCTCGTTCAACGCCTCCCCCGTCCCGACACCGAGAGCGAAACGCCCACCCAGCAGAACGCTGGAGGTCGCGGCGGCCTGCGCGGTCACCGCCGGATGCAGCCGCACCGTCGGACAGGTCACCAGCGTGGTGACCGGCAGCGAGACGGCCTGCGACAGCGCCCCGATCACCGACCACACGAACGCGCTGTTGCCCTGCGCGTCGTTCCACGGATGGAAGTGATCGGAGACCGCCAACCGGGTGAACCCGGCCTGCTGCGCACGGCGGGCCTGGTCGATCAGCTCCGCGGGGGTGAACTCCTCACACGACAGGAAGTAGCCGTACTCGGTCAATCGGAATCCGCTCCTTCGTGAACGTCCTCCCCCGCCTCGGGCGGCGGCGGCCCCCGGGCACTGTCGCCACCACGCTAGGCCGAAGGTCCTTCGAGTGCTCCCTGACAGCACCACCAGGCCGACGGACTCGACCGCGAACGGGCCAAGCCGGCGAACGGGGCAGGGCCCACCGACCTCGTCCTCCTGGGCAGGTCGCGCGGGCGATTCGGGCTCGGGTTCAGCGCTGCGGGAACCGGTGCTGTTCGATCAGGTGGACGAAGTCCTCCCAGAACGAGGCGCCGGGCTGCCGGTCCGGGCCGCACAGGGCGACCCCGGCGAGCTGCTCCGCCTCGCGGGCCCCTGCGGCCCGCAGGAGCGCCGTGCCGGTGCCGAGCGCGGCCACCGGTTTGCCGTGCCGCAGTGCCTCGCTGACGAACCGGACGGCGTCCGGTTCCACGACCAGCACGTCCTCTGCGCCGTCCGGGACGACCACGGCGTCGTACAGCACCGAGGCGGTGGTCGCCAACGCCCGGTCGACCTCCACGTCCTGGCCGTCGCTGCCGGCCACGCTCCCGCCGTACCGGGCCAGGGTCTCCACCGTGGCGCCCTCGGCCCGCAGGGCGGTGCGCGCCGCCCGCACCTGGGCGGCGTCCACGCCCTGCGCCACCAGGACGGCGACCTTGCGGGTACGGATGCCGTGGCCGTGCAGGTTCTCCAGGCTCAGCGCGGGCGAGACCCGCTCCCCCACTGCTCCGGCTTCGCGGTCGCCGGTGGGCCGGTCCGGTGCGGGCTCGGGCGCGGGCTCGGGTTCGCCGATGCGGCGGGCGACCTCCACAGCCAGTTCCCGGTCGACACGGGCCAGGTTGGCGACCATCCGGTGCCGCACGGCCTGGTCCCCGACCTTGCCGAGCTCGAAGGAGAACGCGGCGATGATGTGCTCCTGCTCCCAGCCGGCCATGCTGCGCCAGAACAGCGCGGCCTGGCCGTAGTGGTCGGCGAAGCTCGGACTGCGCCGGCGGATCGCCTGCCCGTCGACACGCTCCTGATAGTGCTCGAACACCCCCTCGGCGAGGCGCCCGCCGCCCAGGGTGGCCGGGCATCCGCCGCCGACCGAGTTCGGCGCGTAGCTCGTCCCGGAGTGGATCACCTGCTGGCCGTAGCCGTCGCGCTGGTCGGTGCGCACCTCGGCGAGCGGGCGGTTGACCGGCAGTTGGGAGAAGTTGGGGCCGCCCAGGCGGATCAACTGGGTGTCCAGGTAGGAGAAGTTGCGGCCCTGCAGCAGTGACGGCGGCCGTGGCATCCTCCCAGCTGGCGGCCACATACGGCGCAATCTGCGGCCACGGGATTCCCCGAGTACGGCCAGATATCTCCCCGCTCGCCCCGAGTAGTCCCGCTCGGCGACGCTGGAGCGGGTGAAGAACAGCAGGGAGATCATGGAAATCCTGGAGGCGTTCGACCTCACAGGCAGTTACCGTGCTGCGGCCGAGCTGGCCGGGTGCGACCACCACACGGTGGCCCGGTACGTGAAGATGCGCGAGGCCGGCCACGAGCCGGGCCAGCGCCGTCACCGGGCCCGGGCGATCGACGACTACCTTCCGAAGATCGAGGAGCTGGTGGTCCGCTCGCAGGGCCGCATCCGCGCGGACGTGGTGCACCGGCGGATCACCGCGATGGGCTTCACAGGCGGGGAACGCACCACCCGCCGAACCGTCGCCGAGGCGAAAGCCCAGTTCAAGGCCGGTCGGCGCCGTGTCTACCGGCCGTGGGTGACCGAGCCCGGGCTCTGGTTGCAGTACGACTTCGGCGACGGGCCGGTGATCAAGGGCCGCAAGACCACACTGTTCTGCGCGTGGCTGGCCTGGTCCCGGTTCCGGGTGGTGATCCCGATCTGGGACAAGACCCTGCCGACGGTCACCGCCTGCCTGGACGCCACGTTGCGGCGGATCGGCGGGGTGCCGGCCTACGTGCTCACCGACAACGAGAAGACGGTGACCACCGACCACGTCGCCGGGATCGCAGTCCGCAACCCGGAGATCGTGGAGGTCGCCCGGCACTACGGCACGACCATTCGTACTTGCGTGCCGGCTGACCCGGAGTCCAAGGGCGGTTCGGAGGCGACGGTGCGGATCGCGAAGGCCGACCTGGTGCCCAAGGACGTGAACCTGCGCGAGGAGTTCCGCACGTTCGGCGAACTGGAGGCGGCCTGCCGCCAGTTCTGCGACGAGGTCAATTCCCGCCCGCACCGGGAGACCAGGCGCAAGCCCGTCGACCGGCTGGCCGAGGAGCAACAGCGGCTGCACCCGCTGCCCCGGCAGCCGTTCACCGCGGCGTTCGGCACGACCCGCCGGGTCAACTGGGACTCCACGATCTCGGTCGAGGCGGTGCGCTACTCGGTCCCGCACGAGCTGATCGACACCCGGGTCTGGGCCCGCTTCCACGGCGAGGAGCTGATCGTCACCGCGGTCGACGAGCGCGGCTCGGCCCAGGAGGTCGCCCGGCACCCGGCCGGCAAGCCGGGCTCGCCCGTGCTGGACGACGCGCACTACCCGCCGCGCGAGGACAAGGAAGCCGACCGCACGCCGAAGGCGACCAACGCCGAGGAGGTCGCCTTCCTCGGGCTCGGCCCCGGCGCCGCGAGCTGGCTGGTCGAGGCCGCCGCCTCCGGCACCCGCCGGATCAAGGCGAAGATGGCCGAGGCAGTCGCCCTCTCGAAGCTCTTCTCGGCCGGGGAGGTCGACCGGGCGCTGGGCACCGCCGCGGTCACCGGCCGCTTCGCGGACAAGGACCTGCTCTCGATCCTCGACTACCAGGCCGTCCACGGACAGGCCGAACCCACCCGCCGCAGCGAGGAGCACTCGCTCCAGCCGGGCACCTCCGCCTGGTCCTCCTTCGGCCTCAACACCCTGCTCGACCACAACGAAAGCGACCCGTCCTGATGGCCACCCCGCTCCGCACCGTCCACGGCACCAACGGCGACCCGCTGGCCGAGGCCATCGAACTGACCAAGCGGCTCAAGCTCCCGCACATCCGCCGCTCGCTGACCGACATCATCCCCACCGCGAAGGCCCAACGCTGGGATCCGGCCGAGGTGGTGAGGGTCCTTCTGGCGGAAGAGGCCGCCGGCCGCGACCGTGCTAACCTGCACACCCGCCGCAAGCGGGCCGGCTTCCCGAGCGGCAAGACCTTCGGCGACTGGGACGAGACCGCCTCCGCGATCCCGAGGCAGACCCAGGACGCGCTCAAGTCCCTTGAGTGGGTGGGACGTCGGGAGAACCTCTGTGTCTGTGGTCCGTCGGGCACGGGCAAGAGCCACTTCACCGAGGCGCTCGGCCAGGCCGCGGTCGAGTCCGGGATGACGGTCGCCTGGTTCACCATCGAGGACCTGGGCGCGCTGGTCCGCCGGCACCGGGCGGACGACTCGATCGCCCGGGCGCTGTCGCGGATCATCCGCTCGGACCTGATCATCGTGGACGACATCGGTCTGCTGCCCGTCTCGCCGGACGCCGCCGAGGGCTTCTACCGGCTGGTCGACGCGGCCTACGAACGGCGCTCGGTCGCGGTCAGCAGCAACCTCCACCCCTCCGGGTTCGACGAGATCATGCCCAAGACCCTGGCCACCGCCACGGTCGACCGGCTCATGCACCACGCCCACATCGTCGTCACCCAGGGTGACAGCTACCGGCTCACCCAGGCCACCACTGGCAAGGGGGTGAAGCCCTTCAGCTGATCAGCATCAGATCAGGCGGGGAGATTATCTGGCCGCCACCGGGGCGGTCTTGAGGATCTGATCAACATTTCGGGATCGCCCAGAGTGACTGATCATCAGGTCGATCTTTGAACAGTAGTGCTATGTGATCAGACGTTGAAGGTGCTGCTGCCGCAGCTGTCCGGCCTGGTGGTCGAGGAGGTCCGCGACGCGGAGACCGGGCTGCGGATCACCGCCCGTACGGCCTGCGACCAGGCACGTTGCCCACAGTGCGGTGCGAGCTCGACCCGGGTGCACGACCGCTACCGGCGGCGGATCGCCGACCTGGCCGTCGGCGGTCGTGCCGCGACGATCGCCCTGTCGGTACGCCGGTTCCGCTGCGAGACCTCCGGCTGTCCGCGCAGGACCTTCGCAGAACAGGTCGAAGGCTTGACGTTCCGTTACGGCCGTCGCAGCCTGCTCCAGCGCGGGCTACTGGAAGCGGCCGCGCTTGCGCTCGCCGGCCGGGCCGGGAGCCGGCTCGCCGAGCAGCTGCGCTGCCGGGCCGGTGCGAACACGCTGCTCAACCTCATACGCACGCTGCCCGACCCGCCGCTGCAGCGGGCACCGCGGGTGCTCGGCGTCGACGACTTCGCACTCAAACGCGGCCATGTCTACGCCACCGTCCTCATCGACATCGAGGCTGGCCGCCCCGTCGACGTGCTGCCCGACCGCACCGCCGAGACCTTGGCCGACTGGCTGCGCGAGCACCCCGGCGCCGAGATCGTGTGCCGCGACCGGGCCAGCGCCTACGCCGAGGCGGTACGCACCGCCGCACCGGACGCTGTTCAAGTGGCAGACAGGTTCCACCTCTGGAAGAACCTCGCCGAGACGGTCGAGAAGTGCGTGATCGCCCACCGCGCCTGCCTGAAGGACCCGGACGACCAGGCCCAGGAGCCGGCCCCAGCTCCCGAACCGCAGGTGCTGTTACCAGAGGGCCGGCGGACCAGTACGACCCGCGAACGCTTCGCCACCGTCAAGGAGTTGTACGGCAAGGGGGTGGGCATCGGCCGGATCGCCGAGCTACTCGGCCTGGACCGCAAGACGGTCCGCAAGTACGCCCACGCCCATGCGGCCGAGGACCTGCTGGTGCCGTCCAGGCAGGGTGGCCGCGCGCTCGCCCCGTGGACCGGCTACCTGAACCAGCGGTGGAACGAGGGCTGCACCGACAGCGGACTGCTCTTCCGCGAGATCCAGACCCTGGGCTACCGGGGCAGCAGCCGTAGCGTCCGGCGCTGGCTGGAGCCACTGCGGTCCTCGCCCGCACCGGCACCCAGGCTGCCGACCACACCGACCGTCCGGCAGGCCACCGGCTGGCTCACCCGCCACCCCGACGCCCTGACCAGCGACGAAGTCCTCCAGCTCAAGCACCTCCTGGCCCGCTGCCCCGAACTGGCCACCGCCGCCGAGCGAGTGCGCGACTTCGCCCGGATGATGAAGAACCTCGACGGCGAGCACCTGCCCGAGTGGATCGAGCAGACCGAGGCCACCGACCTGCCGCCCCTGCGCAACTTCGCCCGCCACCTGCGCCAGGACCTCGACGCTGTGACGGCCGGCCTCACCCTGCGCTGGAACAGCGGCCCCGTCGAGGGCCATGTCAACCGGATCAAATACCTCAAAAGGCAAGGATACGGACGAGCCAGCTTCCCGTTGCTGCGTCGGCGGATACTGCTGACGACCTGAGCCGATCACGCTGGGCGATCCCGAAATGTTGATCAGATCCGGTCTTGAAGACCGCAGGTGGGGCGGGACTCCGGCCGCCAGTGGGGCGAGCGTGATGGCCGTTGACACAGCAGCGGGTCGTTGGTGAAGTCGATGCCGGGAACGACGTTGGCGGTGTGGAAGGCGACCTGCTCGGTCTCGGCGAAGAAGTTCTCCGGGTTCCGGTCGAGGACCATCCGGCCGACCGGCCGCACCGGCACGAGTTCCTCCGGCACCAGCTTCGTCGGGTCCAGCAGGTCGAACGGGAACGAGAACTCGTCCTTCTCCGGGATCAGCTGGACGCCGAGCTCCCACTCCGGGAACTGGCCGGCCTCGATCGCCTCCCACAGGTCCCGGCGGTGGAAGTCGGGGTCGCGTCCGGCGGTGATCTGGGCCTCGTCCCAGACCTGGCACGCGACGCCGAGTTTTGGCTTCCAGTGGAACTTGACGAAGGTGGCGCGCCCGTCGGCGGTCACGAGGCGGAAGGTGTGCACGCCGAAGCCCTGCATCATCCGGAAGCTGCGCGGGATCGCCCGGTCCGACATCGCCCACATCAGCATGTGGGTGGACTCGGGCTGCAGCGAACAGAAGTCCCAGAACGTGTCGTGTGCGGTGCCGCCGGTGGGGATCTCGTTGTGCGGCTCCATCTTCACCGCGTGCACGAAGTCGGGGAACTTGATCGCGTCCTGGATGAAGAACACCGGCATGTTGTTGCCGACCAGGTCGTAATTGCCCTGCCGGGTGTAGAACTTGGTGGCGAAGCCGCGGACGTCGCGCACCGTGTCGGCGGAGCCGCGCGGCCCCTGGACGGTCGAGAAGCGGACGAACACCGGGGTCCGGCGGCCGGCCTCCTGGAGGAAGTCGGCGCAGGTGAACTCGGCCAGCGACTCGTACGGTTCGAAGAAACCGTACGCGCCGGCACCGCGGGCGTGCACCACCCGCTCGGGAATGCGCTCGTGGTCGAAGCGGGTGAGCTTCTCCCGCAGGTGGAAGTCCTCCAACAGCGTCGGGCCACGCTCGCCCACGGTCAGGGAGTTGTCGGTGTCGTCGACCCGGATCCCCTGATCGGTGGTGAGCGCACCGTCCGGCTCCGGGGCCCGGAAGGCGTCCAGCGCGATGTCCTTGGCATCGCGCTCGCCCCCCGAGGGAGGGCCTGGATGGGGAGCCTCCGTGACCGGGGGCGGCTGGGGGCGTCCTCCAGGCGGTCCGGGATTGGTGGTCATCTCAAAGCCCTCCGTCCTGGGGTCGGTGCGAGGCGGCTCACGGCCGCCCGCGCTGTGGGGCGCGGCTGCCCGCCGGACAACGGCTCAAACCTTCGCGCCCGGCTTGGAGCCTGGAGCCTGGAGGCGCCGGGGCAGTCCTGCAGCCCGAAGCCGTACGCAGGCGAACACCGCCGCCATGCGCGCTCGCACAACCGCGGGGGCAGTAGGCCAGGCAGGGCCGAGCGGGCGAGACCCCGCAGCGGTCGCTGCTGCTCCGACACGCGGGTGCGGCGGATCACAACGGGCTCAGTGACCGGGTGCGAGCGTCGCGGCGGCTTCGAGCATCAACCCGTGGACGAACGCTTGGGGCAGGTTGCCGCGCAGCTGGCGCTGGGCGACGTCGAACTCCTCCGCATAGAGGCCGGGCGGACCGCAGGCGGCACGGTTGCGTTCGAACCAGCGCACGGCTTCGACGTCGTTGTGCTGCTGGTGTTCCGCCAGGGCCATGACGAATCCGCACAGCAGGAAGGCGCCCTCGGCGTCCTGAAGGGGTCTCCGGTCGTGGCGGAACCGGTAGACGTGGTGGTCCTGCGCGAGATCGGCGCGCACCGCTCGCAGGGTGGCGACGGCGCGCGGGTCTTCGGCAGGCAGGGCGCCGCGGATGGCGGGCAGCAGCAGGGCCGCGTCCACGCCCGTCCGGCCTGGGGAGCGCTGCCACCGGCCGGTGGGGTGCAGGCAGTCGGCGGAGGTCTCCGCGAGGATCGCATCCGCCAGCGCCTCCCAGCCGGCGGCACGTAGTCGGAAACCTTCATCACCGAACTCCTCCACAGCGCGGGCGTGGCTCCTGGTGGGCGAACGAGGCCCGGAGAGCGGCTAACCGCTCGCGCCGCGATGAAACCGCCGTGGGTGATACCGCCCGGTGTCCGTGCGGAATCACCTGCCGGCCCGCAGGCCGTGGGCGGGCATGCCGGGCTCGGCACAGACGCTGCCCTGGACGGGGCCCGGCGGCGACCAGTCGGGGTTCCGGTGGGACGGGTGGCCCTGCCCCACGGCGGAGAACGGGCCGCTGCGAGTGTCGCGTTCAGGGGAACTAACCGGGTATGCGCCTTTTGAGGTACGGGTGATTCGTCAGGGACCGGACACAAGGAGGCACAGCCGATGGCTGTGAGACACGTCCTGATAGAGCGGGCTCCGCAGGCGGTGTGGAGCGTGTTGGGCGACCCGGCCGCGTACGGCCGGTGGGTGCCCGGCACGGGGCGGACCCGCCCGGGTGAGGGCCGGTGGCCCGCAGTCGGGTCGAGCTTGCGCTACACCGTCAGCGCCGGCCCGTTCCGCTTCGAAGGCCACATCGTCGTACGTGTGTCCGACAGTGGGCACCGGCTGGAACTGGAGGCCTTCGCCGGGCGGCTCGGCACCGTCCGGATCGCCATCGAGCTGATCGCGTGGGGCGACGCCACACTGGTGATCGTCGACGAGCACCCGCTGCGGGGCCTGGGCGGGAGCCTCCACACGGCGCCCGCTGACCTGGTGCTGGATCTGCGCCACCGCCGACTGCTCGCCCGCCTCGCCCGCACGGTCGAGCAGGCGCCCCGGGCGGCCGGCCTGGAAGCGTCCGCGTCGGGGGGAGGTCCGCCATGGCCGACGCCGTCGTGATCGGGGCCGGGCCGAACGGCCTGGTCGCCGCGAACGTGCTGGCCGACGCCGGCTGGGAGGTGGAGGTGCTGGAGGCCCAGGACCAGGCCGGCGGCGCTGTCCGCAGCGACCGCGGCGTCCACCCCGACTACGTCAGCGACCTGTTCAGCTCGTTCTACCCGCTGGCCGCCGCCTCGCCGGTGATCGCGGCCCTGCGCCTCGAAGAGCACGGCCTCGCCTGGAGCCACGCGCCGATCGTGCTCGCCCATCCCCTGCCCGACGGTCACTGCGCACTGCTGCGGCGCGGACCGGAGGCGAACATCGACGACATCGGGCGGAGCTTCGGCCGGCCGGACGCGCTCGCCTGGCGACGGCTGTCACAGCTCTGGCAGGACCTGGACCCGTACCTGGTAGGGGCGATGTTCGCGCCGTTCCCGCCGGTACGCGCCTGCCTGGCGCTGGCCGCGCGTCTCCGGGCGCCCGGCCTGCTGCGGCTGGCCCGCTTAGCGGCGCTGCCCGTACGGCGACTGGCCGAGGAGGAGTTCGACCGGGACGGCCCGGGGCTGCTGCTGGCCGGCTGCGCGCTGCACGCCGATCTACTGCCCGAATCGCCGGGCAGCGCCGCCTTCGGCTGGCTCATGGCGATGCTCGGCGAGCAGTACGGCTGGCCGGTACCGGTCGGCGGAGCCAGCGCCCTCAGCGGCGCCCTGGTGCGGCGTCTGGAATCGCGCGGGGGAACGATCCGCCGCGGTGCCCCGGTCAGCGAGGTCGTCGTCCGCGCCGGCCGGGCGCTGGGCATCCGCACCGCCCAGGGAGACTACGTCCGCGCGCGCCGAGCCGTGCTCGCCGACGTGCCCGCTCCGCACCTGTACGGCCGCCTGGTCCGGGAAGGACGCCTGCCGCCCGGATTCCGCGACGCCGTACGCCGCTTCCAGTGGGACTTCGCCACCGTCAAGGTCGACTGGGCCCTCGACGCGCCGATCCCCTGGACCGCCGAGCAGGCACACCGGGCCGGCACCGTCCACCTCGGCGCCGACTGGACGGAACTGAGCGACTACGCACTCCAGGTCAGCACCGGCCGTCTACCGGCCCGCCCCTTCGGGCTGCTCGGCCAGATGACCACCGCCGACCCGTCCCGCTCACCCGCGGGCACCGAATCGGCCTGGATCTACACCCACGTCCCCCAGCACATCGCCGACGACCTCGGGCCCGACGGCATCACCGGGTCCTGGGACGACAGGGAAAGCGAAGCCATCGCCCGCCGCATGGAAGCACAGGTCGAACGCTTCGCCCCCGGCTTCACCGGCCGGATCCAGGCCCGGCACGTACTCACCCCGCCGGTGCTGGAACACCTGGACCAGAACCTGGTCGGCGGGGCGATCAACGGCGGCACCGCGGCCCTCCACCAACAGGCGCTGCTCCGCCCGCTACCCGGCACGGGGCGGCCCGAGACCCCCATCCAGCGCCTCTACCTCGCCTCCGCCTCGGCCCACCCGGGCGGTGGCGTGCACGGCGCCTGCGGCGCGAACGCCGCCCGCGCCGCGCTCCGCGCCCAGGAAGCCCGGACCGGCCGGCTGCTGCGACCCGCCCTGGCCCGCGCCCAGCGGGCCCTGGCCGACCCAGGCGGGGGCGAGACGGCGTGACGCCGTCGGGCGGGCGGGACCCGCGGCCCGGGTAGGCCGGGATTGCAGGGGCTGTCACTGCGGGGGGCGGCCACCGCCGCGGGGGGCACCGAGCCCGGATACGGCAGCCCGGCGCGCGGCGGCTGTGCGACGCAGCACGACCTGGGGCAGGACGAGCCAGCTGGTGGCGAACCAGATCAGGCAGGCGGCGCTGAGGCCCCAGGCGGCGGCCGGGTTGCCGGTGGCGGTGCGCAGCAGGAGCAGCAGCGCGGCGGCGATGGTCAGGGCCAGGGTGATGAGTCCGACGGCGATGAGGCGACTGGCGACGTGGACCAGTTCGGGTTTCATGCCGTGGCCGGTGAGGAAGCGGTGGAAGGCCACGGGCGCGATCAGGGCTCCGGTGGCGACGGCGCCGAGGACGACGGTGGCGACGCAGCAAACTCCCTCCGTACACGGGCCGCGATCATCCGAGCATGCCACCACGCATCGTCGGAGACGATCCGCACGGCGGCTCTGGCCCGTCGTTTCCCACAGGTCCGTGATGAGCAGCCGTCCGCCGGAGGACCTGCCCCGCCCGGTACGCATACCTGCCGGACAGGCCGGTGGTCCGCGCCGGCCGTGCGCTCCTGGCGCTCCCGGCAGGCGGAGAATCACGTTGCAGAGGGCGTCGGCGCGCTCGTCCCTGTCCGGCCTGCCGAGCTCCACCCATGTGGCTGCGACATGCAACACTCCTCGAAAGCAAGGGAGTTGTGCAGATATCCAGCCTGCCGACTGGCGCGTGGGCGCTGGGGTAGGCGCGTTGGCATGCGTCGGCCCACCGGAGGCCGACGCACACAGCCGTCGCAGGAGGGTGATCCGATGCAGAAGTCCGCTGTCCGCCCGATGCCCGTCACGTTCCCCGACAGCCCGCTGCCCGACGTCCCGGTCGACGTGGAGCTCCGCTTCGACACGGCCCTTCCGTATGCGGCATGCCTGGTGTTCCCGCTGACCCCGTGCGGCTGCACCGGCTCCGACGCCGAGGTGTGCTGGTACTTCAGCCGGGATCTACTGAACGAGGGGCGCCACGTCCCCACCGGCACCGGGGACGTCAAGATCAGCCCCGGACCGGTCGGCGAAGTCCTCATCACCCTGCAGGGCCCCGACGGCCGGGCGGTGCTCAGCGCCCCGGAGGACGCCGTGACAGCCTTCCTCACGGACTCGTTCACCCTGGTGCCCGCAGGATCGGAAACCGACCACCTGGATATCGACGCCACCCTCGCCCGGCTGCGCGCCGCCGGCTGACCGCACGAAGTGCGCCGGCCGGGCGCCCGGCGCCGCACGGGTGCCCATGGCCGTCCGGCATCAGGGCGAGGGCGTGGTACACGCCGGCCGCGATGGCGAGGACGACCTCCAGGCCTGTCACTTGGCGCGGCACCGAGCTGGTGGCCCGGTTGCCGGTGCCGAGCTGGCCGTTGATGCCGCGCCCCCACGCGAAGACCTGGCCGTTCTCCAGCAGGGCGAGGCTGAAGTCCGCGCCGCCCGCGTCAAGCCGCACACCCCCGACGACGCCGAAGTGTGGGCTGGCGCCACCCTCGCCCTCCACGCCCGGAGCATCGGCAGCAGCCGGGATGCACAACGCCTGCACGCCCGACTGCTCGCGCTGCCGCAGCAGTGACCGACACCCATCTTCCCCCGCCCCCACCACGGCCACGTCCCGCTTCCCTGCCCGTGGCCCGGACGGGGTTGGCCGGGTCGGCTGGGGTCAGGCCTGGGCGGGGTGGGTGAGGGCGTGCCAGGCGCCGTAGCCGCCGAGGAGGTCGGAGACGTCGGGGTGGCCGTGGTGGCGCAGCAGGCTGGCGGCGATGGAGGAGCGGTGGCCGCTGGCGCAGTGGACGACCAGGGGGCGGTCGGTGGGGATCTCGTCCAGGCGGCCGGGGAGTTCGGCCAGGGTGATGTGCAGGGATCCTTCGATGAAGCCCGTTTCGCGTTCGCCGCAGGTGCGCACGTCCAGGACGGTGGGCGGCTGTTCGGCGGTGAGGGCGCTGCGGAGCTGGTCGGCGGTGAGGCGGCTGGCGGGGGTGAGGTCGTCGGCGAGGGCGGGCAGGGCGTTGTCGGGGTTGCGCAGGTAGCCGGCGATGTGGTCGAAGCCGATGCGGGCGAGGCGGGTGACGACCTCGTCCTCGCGGTCCTGCGGGGCGATGATCGCGATGGTGCTGTCGGGGGTGAGGACGGTGCCGGCCTGTTCGGCGAAGCGGCCGTCGACGGGGACGTTGACGGCGCCGCGCAGGTGTCCCGCGCCGAAGTCCTGGGGGCTGCGGGCGTCGAGGACGACGGCGCCCGCGGTGCGGGCCTCCCTGAAGCCTTCGGGGCACAGGGGGCGGGTGGCGTTCGTGCGGTCGAGCAGCGGGCGGTCCTGCCGGTTGAGGGCGGCGTCGTGCCCGAAGTAGGCGGGGGCGGCGGACTGGCCGGCGGTGACGATGCGGACGAAGGTGTCCTGGTCCATCGGCTGGCAGGCGTAGTTGGTCAGTCGCTGCGCGCCGATGGTGGACTGGCGGTCGGTGGAGAGGTTCTTGCCGCAGGCCGAGCCGGCGCCGTGGGCGGGGAAGACCAGGGTCTCGTCGGGCAGGCCCATCAGCTTGCGGTGCACGCTGTCGTAGAGCATCGCGCCGAGTTCGGCGGCGGTGACGCCGACCGAGGCGAGCAGGTCGGGGCGGCCGACGTCGCCGATGAACAGCGCGTCCCCGGTGAGCACGCCGTACGGGACGGTGTCGTCGGGCTGCTCGAAGACCAGGATGCTGATCGACTCGGGCGTGTGCCCGGGGGTCTCCAGGATCTGCAGGGTGACGTCGCCGAGTTCGATCCGCTCGCCGTCGGTGAGGTGGCGGATGGGGTAGTCGGTCTCCGCGCGGCGCCCGTACCCGATCCAGGCGCCGGTGCGGTCGGCCAGTTCGAGGTGGCCGGCCAGGAAGTCGGCGTGGAAGTGGGTGTTGATGACGCCGACGACGGTCAGGCCGCGTGCCGTGGCGTCGGCGAGGTACTCGTCGACGTCCCGGCGGGGGTCGACGATCACGGCCTGGCCGGTGCGCTCGTCGGCGATCAGGTACGAGGCCTGGGAGAGGCAGTCGAGGTAGAACTGGGCGAAGTACACGGGGGACCTTCCTGGGCGGCATAGGACTGGGGGCTCGGGGCCGGGCGGTGCGGGGGTGGGCGGCTCGTAGGCCTGGGCGGTGTCGGGCGCCGCAGTGCCGCTCCAATACCCCCCTCGGTATATTTGCGAGCATACGGCTACCTGAGCCGATACGGGTCGGGGTATCGCCGAACGATTTCGATAATACCCCCGGGGGTACTATGGTGAGGCACCGAGGGGCCGGCCACCGCCTCCGGGCCAGGTACGGGCCAGGTACGGGCCAGGTACCGGCGGGGCCGAGGACGCACCGGTCATGCCACGCACCCGGCACACCACCCGCACCGGGCCACCGGGCCCGTACGGACGCCCGCGCCGCCCCCCGACCCGCCGGACCACTGCGGTCCGGTCTGCACCACTGGAGACACCTCATGCCCTTGCTGCCGCATGCCCACGGGCCCCACGCCCACCGGCCCGACGCCCACGGACCGGGCGCCCCCGGGCGGGCCACCCCCGCCGAGGCCCACGAGCTCGCCCGCACCGGCGCCGCCGTCCTACTGGACGTCCGGGAGGCCGCCGAGTTCGCCGCCGGACACGCCCCCGGCGCGCTGCACCAGCCGTTGATCGGGCTGGCCGCCGGTGTCCCGCTGCCGACCGGGGCGGCCGGGCGGACCGTGCTGGCGATCTGCCGCTCCGGCAACCGATCCGGGCGCGCGGCGGAACTGCTCGCGCGGCGCGGCGTCGAGGCGCTGAACGTGGTCGGCGGCATGGGCGCCTGGGCGCTGGCCGGGCTGCCGGTCACCACGCCCGACGGCGGCGCCGGGCACGTGATATGACCACGCTGATCCTGGCGCTCGCCGCCGGTGCGGTGGTCGGGCTGGCCCTGGGCGGGCTGGGCGGTGGCGGCAGCATGCTCGCCGTCCCCGCCCTCGTCTACCTGCTGGGCTTCAGCCCGGCGCTGGCCACCACCGCCAGCCTGGTGATCGTCGCCGCGACCTCGCTGACCGGGCTGCTCGCCCACGCCCGGGCGGGCCGGGTCCGCTGGCGCACCGGCGCGCTG
>NZ_LFVW01000373.1:0-4358 GCF_001182915.1 Kitasatospora sp. MY 5-36 | reverse complement strand
ACCGGCTCCCGGCTGCCGGGCGGCCGGCCCGGCGGGGTGCTCAGGCCAGGGTGAAGCGGGTCCGGGGCGCGGGCGGCCGGCCGGCGGCGAGGGCGAGGTCGGCGAGGAGGGTCTCGGTCTCGCGGGTGGTGCGCAGGACGTCCGGGTCGAGGTCGACGACGACGAGTTCGCGCCGGTCCTCGCCCGCCTCGGCGATCAGCCGGCCGTCCGGGCCCCAGACCGCGCTGCCGCCGCAGGTGTGCCAGCCGCCGGTGCGGCCGATGTGGTTGGCGAGCACCGTGTAGAGGGTGTTGTCGAGCGCGCGGGCCGGGAACCAGGTGCGGGACTCGTGGTGGCCGTGACCCATGCTGAACAGCGCGCCGACCAGGTAGGCGTGGCAGCCGTCGAGCGCTGCGGCGCGGGCGTGCTCGGGGAAGCCGGAGTCGTAGCAGACGCCGAGGCCGAGCCGCCAGCCGTCCAGTTCCACGGTGCAGCCGGCCGTTCCGGGGCGGTAGTGCTCGCGTTCGCTCTTGAACAGGTGCTGCTTGTCGTAGCGGGTGACGAAGCCGCCGTCCGGGCCGAGGACGAGGGCGGAGACGCGCAGGTCGTCGCCGTCCCGTACGGCGGCGCCGACGATCGCGGCGGTGCCGGTCTCGCGGCAGGCCTCGGCGATCGGCGCGAGCCGCGGATCGCCGGGCTGGACCGCGTACCTGACGGGGTCGGCGCTGATCAGCTCGGGCTCGTAGCCGGAGAGGAACTTCTCCGCGAACAGCACCAGCCGGGCGCCGGCCCGGGCGGCCTCGCGGATCAGTCCGGCGGCCTGGGCGGCGTTGGCCGGTATGTCACCGGCCACGGCCTGGGCCTGGACGGTGGCGATCCGCAGCGGTCGCCCGGGGTAACCGTCAGGTGCGGTGGGGGCGTTGGGAGCCGTGGGAGCGGTGGGGGCAGGGGTGTCGGACATGGCCGCCAACCTAGCGCGACGGCTCTCGGCCGGCGTCGGAGTAACGGGGCGGCGGGGGCGGGTCAGCGGGGTGACGGCGCCTCAGCGCACGGCCTCGTCCGGCCGGTCGACGGGGTCGGCCGGGTCCACCGGTTCGCCCGGGGCGCCTTCCCGCGCGCCGTGCGGTCCGTCCTCGTCCAGCGGGGCGGCGGTGCCCGAGGGGTGCCCGGCCGACACGAGGACCCGCTGCACCCTGGGCCTGGTACGCCAGTTGACCCGCCGTACGTCCTGGGCCAGCGCGCCGGGGCGCCACACCTGGATCACGGCGGTCACGGTGCCCAGCACGATCCCGGCGGCCAGCCAGCCGGCCAGCACGTCGCTGGGCCAGTGCACGCCGAGCGCGACCCGGGTCCAGCCGATGGTCAGCGCCGTCGCCGCGGCCACCAGACAGGCGGCGGTCCGGCCGCGCCGACGGACCCGGTACCAGAGGAGGCCGACCAGGACGGCGCAGGTGATCGCCGAGGCCATGGCGTGCCCGGAGGGGAAGGACGGCCCGCCGGCGTGCGAGACCGGATCGGTGAAGGAGGGGCGGGCGCGGTCGAAGGACAGCTTCAGCGCCCACAGAACGCCCCAGCCGACGAGGGCCTGGGCGGCCACCCAGCCGGCCAGCACCCGGGCGCCGATCAACCAGAGCCACCCGGCGGCGATTCCGAGAAGCGTACGCATCGTGACGGTGCCGCCGATGTCGGAGAGCGTCTGCACCGAGGCGGTCCAGATCCGGTGCTCCCGGGCGTAGGTGTGCAGTTCGCCGATCCACTCCTGGTCGAAGCGGGCGAGCGGGCGCCATTGGCCGGTGACCAGGGCCGCCAGCAGGCCGAACAGCGCGGCACAGCCCAGCGCGAGCGCGGCGTCCCGAAGGAGACTGCGATTACGCGCAGTGAGGATGGTCGTGCTGTTGGTCAGGTGCATGGCTGACACCTTCCCAGTGTCCCGTGCCGAGCAAGGGCCGGAGTGATAGCGATTCGGCATCGTTTGTGCGGAGGACCTGCGTGCGCCGGGGTGTGGGCCGGGACGGACGGCGGGGCGCGCGGGGAACGTCGGCGGCCGTTCGCGGGTTCAACGGGTGGGCGGTGGTCGCGTGAGGGTCGAGTGAAGAAAACACTCCCGGAGCGGTCACCCGATGACACGGGAAGTGCCCGACCGGTCACCCAGTGTCCAGAACCGGGGTGAAAACCGGCAGGATACTGCATCGCCGGGAAGAATCTGAGTGACTTGGGAATGTTGTCCGGAATCTGTTCGTTGGATCGTTACGTGTGAGGCCCCGAGGGGCCCGCATTTCTTGCCCTCACGAGGCAGGCAGGCAGACCTCGGCAACACCAGCAAAGGGAGCAAGCATGGCCACCCGTGCCGTCGTTCGCGACAGGGCCGACCGGAGTCGCGCGGCCCGCCCGACCAACCTCGAGGCCGACCGCGACCTGGTCGGCATGTACCTCGACGAGATCGCCAGGACACCCCTGCTCGATGCCGCCGAGGAGGTCGAGCTCTCGCTGCGGATCGAGGCCGGCGTGTACGCCCAGCACATGCTGGACGAGGGCGAACTCCCCGACGGCGTCACGCGCGAGGAGCTGGAGGCGATAGCCGCCGACGCCGAGCGCGCCAAGGACGTCTTCATCCGCTCCAACCTCCGGCTCGTGGTCGCCGTCGCCCGCCGCTACCCGCGCAGCGGCCTGCCGCTGCTGGACCTCATCCAGGAGGGCAACGCGGGCCTGGTGCGCGCCGTCGAGAAGTTCGACTACGCCAAGGGCTTCAAGTTCTCCACGTACGCGACGTGGTGGATCCGGCAGGCGATCACCCGGTCCATCGCCGACCAGTCCCGCACCATCCGGCTGCCCGTGCACCTGGTGGAGGAGCTCGGGCGGATCCGGCGGGTGCAGCGGGAGAAGTCCAAGGAGCTGGGCCGCGAGGCGGAGCCGGCCGAGATCGCGGCCGAGCTGGACACCACCGAGGCCCGGATCAAGGACGTGCTGGACTGGGCGCGCGACCCGGTCAGCCTCAACATGTCGGTCGACGACGAGGGCGAGACCCAGTTCGGCGACCTCGTCGAGGACACCGGGGCCACGTCCCCCGAGGACGCCGTGATGGTCATGCTCCGCAGGGAGGAACTGGACGGCCTGATCGGGCGGTTGGACGACCGCACCGCCTCGATCATCCGCTCCCGCTACGGGATGGAGGACGGCCGTGAGCGCACCCTCACCGAGGTGGGCAAGCAGCACGGCCTCACCCGCGAGCGGATCCGCCAGATCGAGAAGCACGCGCTGGCCGAGCTGAAGAAGATCGCGGACCACGCGGGCTTCGAAGCCGCCTGAGAGGCCGCCGGGAAAGCAGCCTGAGGAAGCCGCTTGAAAGGCCGCCGGGGAAGCCTCCCGGCAGGCTGCCTGGACCCGCCCTCATCGGGCCCTGGTGCGGAGTGCCCCGCACCGGGGCCCGAGGCGTGCCACGGGGCTCTTAGGCTGGAGGAAAGGGACGAGCGGACGGAGTGGACGGCGTGAGCGAGCAGGGGCAGGAAAAGGACCGGGAGCAGGGCGGGGAACAGGAGCAGGAGCTCCGGAAGGCCGCGGCCGTGAAGGCCCGGCTGGTCTTCCGGGACCCGTTGGACCAGCAGTCCGGGGACGACACCGACGCCGGCTGGGGCGGCCGCCCCGGGGCGGGGGAGAGCGGTGGACGGGGGCTGGACTGGTACCTGAGCCAGCGCCCGCCGCACCACGGGGACTGAGGAACGGGGACGGGGGAACGGGGACCGGGGCCGAACGGCGCCCGCCGGTCAGCGCAGCGGCGCGACCAGTGCGTCGCGGATCTCGGTCAGCAGTTGGACCTCCTTGGCCTCGGCCTCCGCCGCCTCCTCGGCGAGGCTCTTGCGGTGGGCCGCCAGCCTGTTCATGGGCACGATCAGGGCGAAGTAGACGACCGCCGCGGTGATCAGGAACTGGAGCACGGCGCTGAGCACCGATCCCCACAGGATGAGGATCCCGGACGTGACCTCACCGGTCGGGCTCACCTCGCAGGGCCCCTTGAGGCAGGAACTGTAGGACGCGAGGTCCTTGGTCCCGAAGACGCCGACGATCGGATTGATCACGCCTTTGACGAAGGCGTTGACGATGTTGGTGAAAGCCGCGCCGATGACCACGGCGACGGCGAGTTCGACGACATTTCCGCGCAGCAGGAATTCCTTGAAGCCTTTCATGCCGCCTCGAACGACGAAGTCGCCTCCCGGTTACGGGTGATCTTCCGCAGCCCCGGACTGACAACCCGTCCGGCCCAGTGCGCCTCCCTGGGGCGGTGGCAGCCCGGCCCGCGCGGGCCCCAGTGCCAGCGCCGACGCCACCGCGAGCAGCACCAGGACGGGCACGGCGGCCCGCCGCCGCACCGCACTGCGCCAGCG
>NZ_LFVW01000372.1:0-7264 GCF_001182915.1 Kitasatospora sp. MY 5-36 | reverse complement strand
GATCGGCGGGAAGCTCGGCAGCTCCTGCCGGGGCGGCACGGCGGGCGCGGGCAGTGGCAGCGGCAGGGGGAGGGAGAAGCTCGCGGTCGTCATCGACGCACCTCCGGGGTGTCGGCGGGCCGGCCCCTCGCGGACCGACCGGATGCCCACACGATGGGCGTTTCCGGCGAACTCGGAAAGCCCTTTCCCCAGGCCTGTGGACAACTCGCCCCTGTGGACAACTTCGTTCACTCGCCGGAGTGAGGTCGACCACTCCGGGGTGACAGGGCGCCCGGGCGGGCATGCGAAAAGGCCCGCCGCCCCGCGTGGAAGCGGGGTCGACGGGCCTTTCCCGGGTCTACGGGCCGTCCGGGCCGATGGTGCCCGGCGCCGGGATCAGCTCGCGGCCGGAGCCGGGCTGGACGAGGTCGAGGAGCCGGAGCCCGACGACGTCGACGAGGAGGACGTGGACGCGGTGGACGACGTCGAGGGGGTCGACGACGACCCGGCGCCCACCGAGCTGCTGGAGGACGAACGGCTGTCGGTCCGGTAGAAGCCGGAGCCCTTGAACACGACGCCCACGGCCGAGAAGACCTTGCGGAGCCGTCCCTGGCAGTCGGGGCACGTGGTCAGCGCCTCGTCGGTGAACTTCTGCACCGCCTCCAGGCCGTTGCCGCACTCGGTGCACTGGTACTGGTACGTGGGCACTTGTCTTCCTCCTGGCACTCTCGCCTGATGAGTGCTAACGATGGTCAATGATGCGGCATTCCGCGGGATCAGTCCAGCGACCCCGGTGTGAGATCGGCCCCGGAGCACCCGTCGGCCGCCGTCGGCCCGGTTCCCGGACAACGCCCGCGCAGCCTCCGGCCGCCGTCGGCTCAGCCCCGGCGGCCGGAGGCCCGGCCCCCGGCCGCCGCCCCGCTCAGCCCTCGGCGACACCCGCCAGCTGCATCGGACGCCCGCCCTCCGCGGTCCCCGCACCGGCGGTCTCCTCGCCCCGCGGCGCCACCAGCAGGTGCCGCAGCGAGGCCAGCACGACCAGTCCGAGCCCGGCCCCGACCACCGGCACCAGGAACCCGGTGGAGGGCCCGTGCCCGTCGATCAGCCGGCCGGCCGCCATCGAGCCGACCGCCAGTCCCAGCCCGATGGCGCCGGTCAGCCAGGTGAAGGCCTCGGTCTTGGCCCCGTCCGCGACCAGCGTCTCGACCAGGGTGTAGCCGCTGATCAGGGTCGGCGCGATGGCCAGTCCGCAGACCAGCCCGGCGACGGTCAGCGCGACCAGGTTGGGCATCGCCCACAGCACCGAGCAGCCCAGCACCAGCAGCGTGTAGCTGAACAGCATCCGCTGCTGCACCGGCCGCCGCCAGGCGATCACGCCGTACAGCACGCCGGCCAGCATGGAGCCGCCGGCGAAGATCCCGTACACGGTGCCGCCGGCGTCGTGCTGCCCGACCGAGTCGGCGAAGGCGTTCACCGAGACCTGCATGCCGCCGAACACCGCGCCGACCCCGAGGAAGGTCCCGGCCAGCAGCCGGACGCCGGGGGAGGCGAGCGCCGAGGCGCGCCTGGTGCCGGGCTGCGGCACGATCCGGGCCGGGGCGGTGCCCCGCTGGGCGGCGAAGGCCAGGCCGCCGACGAGGGTCAGCGCGGCCTCGGCGACCAGGGCGGTGGCCGGGTTGGCGAGGGCGGCGATGCCGGAGGCCAGGATCGGGCCGATCACGAAGGTGAACTCGTCCGTCACGGACTCGAAGGCGAAGGCGGTGCTCACCCGGGCCGCGGAGGCGTCGGAGGCGCCGTCGGCGGTGAACCTGGCGACCCAGCGGGCCCGGACCATCGCGCCGACCTGCGGCACGCTCGCACCGGCCGGCACGGCGGCCAGGAACAGGCTCCAGGCGGGCGCGTGGCCGAGCGCGAGGGCGATCAGCACGCCGACCGAGACGGCGTGCACCAGCACGGTCGGGACGAGCACCGAGGCCTGGCCGTAGCGGTCGGCGAGCCGCCCGGTCTGCGGCCCGATCAGGGCCTGGGCGACCGCGGCGACCGCGGTGACCGTACCGGCGGTGCCGTACGAGCCGTGGGTCTGCGTGACGAGCAGCAGGATGCCCATGCTGAGCATCGCGTATGGCAGTCGCGCGACGAGGGCGGGGGACAGGAACGTCCAGGCCCCGGGCGTGCGCAGCAGCTCGCCGTACCCGACGCGGGCGGGGGCGGGAGCTGCGGGGGTGGCCGCGGGGTGCGCGGCGGTGTCGACCGTTCGGCGCGCCGTCACGGTCGGTCCTTCCTGCTGCCTGGTAGCGCGGCAGGGCATGGTGTGGCCCCGACGGCGCCGAGAGTCGTCCTCTCGCGCGTCGACCGGGGTAGATACCGGGTCGGTCCGGCGTGGTGGCCGGGGGCCGGACCGCGGCCGCCGAGCGGTCGCGCCAACTCTGCGTCAGGCAGATGCTGGGGTGGTCTAGCGGTGGTTATACGGCGTGGTCGAACCAGCATACAGTTACGCGCGTAGACACCGCCAGCCCACCCCGGCCCGCAGGCCCGTCAGGGGACCCTGGGCCGGGGCGGGCCCGGCGCCCGTCACCGCCCGTTCAGCCACCCCGCGAGCTTGCCGCCCTTGTCCACGGCCCGCAGCCGCCGTTCGGCGGCCTCGCCGACCTCGTCCGTGGTGACCACCAGCAGTTCGTCGCCGGCCCGCAGCACCGTCGCCTTGTCCGGCACGAAGGAGTTCCCCTCGCGCACGACCAGGGTGACCGCGGCCCCCTTGGGCAGCCGCAGTTCGCTGATCTCCACGCCGGACATCTTCGAGGTGGGGGAGAGCGCGACCGACAGCAGGTGTCCGTGCAGCTTCTCCAGCGGGGCGGACTCGATGCCCAGGTCCTGGCCCATGTCGCCCTCGTCGATCCGCAGCCGCTTGGCCACCCAGGGCAGGGTCGGCCCCTGGAGCAGGGTGAAGACGACGACCAGGATGAAGACGATGTTGAAGACGTCCTCGGCCCGGTGCGCGCCGGACACCACCGGGATGGTGGCCAGCACGATGGGCACCGCCCCGCGCAGCCCGGCCCAGCTCAGCAGCGCCTGCTCGCGGGCCGGCACCTTGAAGGGGGTCAGCGAGACCATCACCGACAGCGGCCGGGCCAGGAACACCAGCACCCCGCCGATCACCAGCGCGGGCACCACCGCGTCGCCCATGGTCTCGGGCGTGACGAGCAGCCCGAGCAGCACGAACATGCCGATCTGCCCGATCCACGCGAGCCCGTCGGCGAAGCCGCGGACGGCCGGGCCGTGCGGCAGCTTGGAGTTCCCGAGGATCACCGCGCTGATGTAGACGGCGAGGAAGCCGGAGCCGTGCAGCAGCGCGCCGCCGGCGTACGCGAGCACGGTGAGCGCCATCACGGCGATCGGGTAGAGGCCCGAGGAGGGCAGGGCGACGTGCTTGAGCCCGTAGGCCCCTATCTTTCCGACGGCCAGGCCTATGACGGCGCCGATGGCCAGCTCGGCGACGATCGTGCCGATCAGGACGTACCAGGAGTCCAGTTCCCCGGTGGTGGCGAAGGCGACGACCAGGATGACCACGGGCGCGTCGTTGAAGCCGGACTCGGCCTCCAGCAGGCCGGTGAGCCGGTGTGGCAGCGGGACCATCCGCAGTACGGAGAAGACGGCGGCCGCGTCGGTCGAGGAGACGATGGCGCCGAGCAGCAGCGAGGTGCGCCAGTCCAGGCCGACCAGCCAGTGGGCGCCGGCCGCGGTGGCGAACACGCTGACGCCGACGCCGAGGGTGGCGAGCACGGTCGCGGCGGGCATCACGGGCTTGATCTCGCGCCAGCTGGTCTTGAGGCCGCCCTCGGCCAGGATCACCACGAGCGCCGCGTAGCCGAGCACCTGGGTGAGTTCAGCGTTGTTGAACGTGACACCGATCCCGTTCTGGCCCAGCGCCACGCCGATCCCCAGGTAGATCAGCAGGCTGGGCAGCCCTGATCGGGTGGAGAGTCGTACGGCGCCCACCGCGAACAGCAGGATCACGGAGGACTCGAGCAGGAGCTGGTTCAGATGGGAGATGTTCACGCAGGGGCACCTCGGGCAGGCAGGGGCGGACGGGGTGTCTGGTGGTGCTGTGGGGTGACCCGTTAAGAAGTCGTCAATGCTCCCCTTGCGGATCGTTACGCAGTCTAACATTTTGCCATATCTTTAGCTTGGTCCCCCGTTCACGGTGCCCGGCCGACTCGGCCTAATGTGGTGCCCTGTCACGGCCGCAGGCCCTGGACACGCCCGCCCGCCCCGAAGTCAGGACCGCAAGGACCCAGATGCCCCGCTCGAAGAAGTTCCGGCGCGCCCGTCTGATCGTGATCGTGCTGGTCGTGCTGTTGGTGGCCGGTGCCGGCTACGGCGGCTACCGCGGGGTCTCCGCGGTTCGCGCCTCCTTCCCGGAGGTCGACGGCAGCGTGAAGGTCGCGGGCCTGAGCGCGCCCGTCGACGTCAAGCGGGACGCGAACGGCATCCCGCAGCTGTACGCCGACACCGACGAGGACCTGTTCCGCGCCCAGGGCTACGTCCAGGCGCAGGACCGTTTCTGGGAGATGGACGTCCGCCGGCACATCACCGCCGGCCGGCTCTCCGAGATGTTCGGCGACAGCCAGGTCGACACCGACACCTTCATCCGCACCATGGGCTGGCGGCAGGTGGCGCAGAAGGAGTTCGACACCAAGCTCTCGCCGGAGACCAAGAAGTACCTCCAGGCCTACTCGGACGGTGTGAACGCCTGGCTCTCCGAGCACCCCGGCGGCGCGAAGGCCTCGCTGGAGTACGGCCTGCTCGGCGTCGTCAACGGCGGCTACCGGCCCGAGCAGTGGTCCCCGGTCGACTCGGTGGCCTGGCTCAAGGCGATGGCCTGGAACCTCTCCGGGAACCTCCAGGAGGAGATCGACCGCTCGCTGCTGGCCCAGGACTTCGGCCCGGACAAGATCGCCGAGCTGTACCCGGACTACCCGTACGCCCGCAACGGCACCATCGTGAAGACCGGCGCGGTGACCGGCGACAACTACCGCCCCGCGGACGGCTCCCCGCAGTCCGGCACGCCCGCCGGAACGGCCGCCACCGCCCAGGGCGCGGCCACCACCAAGGCGATGCTGCAGAGCCTGACGGACCGGGTCGACGCGATGCCGCAGCTGCTCGGCCGCCCCGGCCAGGGCATCGGTTCCAACTCCTGGGTGGTCGCGGGCTCGCACACCACCACCGGCAAGCCGCTGCTGGCCAACGACCCGCACCTGGGCCCCGGCCTGCCCTCGGTCTGGTACCAGATGGGCCTGCACTGCCGGACCAGCTCCCCGGCCTGCCAGTTCGACGTCTCCGGCTTCACCTTCGCGGGCATGCCCGGCGTGGTCATCGGCCACAACAAGGACATCGCCTGGGGCTTCACCAACCTCGGCGCCGACGTCACCGACCTCTTCCTGGAGAAGGTCACCGGCCCGGAGACCTACCAGGTGGACGGCAAGGACGTGAAGTTCGACCTCCGCAAGGAGACCATCAAGGTCGCCGGCGGGGAGGACCGCACCATCACCGTCCGCACCACCCAGACCGGCGCCCCGCTCATCTCCGACCAGAGCACCGAGCAGCAGAACGTCGGCAAGTACGCCCCCAACGGCCCCTCCGCCCCCGACCGCGGCACCAGCGGCTACGGCGTCGCCCTGCAGTGGACGGCGCTCAGCCCCGGCAAGACCATGGACGCCGTCTTCGAGCTGGACAAGGCGAAGAACTGGGACGAGTTCCGCGCCGCCGCCAAGGACTTCACCGTCCCCGCGCAGAACCTGATCTACGCCGACGCCAAGAACATCGGCTACCAGGCTCCGGGCACCATCCCGGTCCGCGGCAAGGGCGACGGCACCCTCCCGGCGCTGGGCTGGGACTCCGCGTACCAGTGGAAGGACCCGATCCCCTTCAATGCGCTGCCGTGGAGCCTCAACCCCTCGGCCGGCTACATCGTCACCGCCAACCAGGCCGTGGTGGACCCGAGCTACAAGTACAACCTCACCAAGGACTGGGAGTACGGCACCCGCGCCAAGGAGATCACCGACCAGATCGAGGGCCTGCTCAAGAACAACGGCAAGATCTCGCCGGACGACATGCAGACCCTCCAGCTGGACAACACCAGCGTGATGGCCAAGACGCTGGTCCCGCTGCTGCTCAAGCAGCCGGTCAGCGACCCGTACGTGCGCGAGGCCCAGGACCTGCTGAAGGACTGGAACTTCCACCAGGACGCCGACTCGGCCGCCGCCGCCTACTACAACGGCGTCTGGCGCCAGCTGCTGATCCTCGCGTTCGGCCAGAAGTTCCCGGCCGACCTGCGGGCCAAGGACAACTGCCTGCTGGTCCGCCAGCAGGACGACCCCACCAAGCCGGACAGCGCCACCAAGATCGTCACCGAGTGCGGCACCCGCGAACCGGGCAAGGCCCAGCCGGACGGCGGCGACCGCTGGACCGAGGTCGTGCGCCAGCAGCTGGAGAAGCCCGACAGCTCGTGGTGGACGTACATCGACGACCAGCACAAGGAGCAGAAGGGCCTGGACAACCTGCTCCAGGAG
This sequence comes from Kitasatospora sp. MY 5-36, assembly GCF_001182915.1. Taxonomy (NCBI): domain Bacteria; kingdom Bacillati; phylum Actinomycetota; class Actinomycetes; order Kitasatosporales; family Streptomycetaceae; genus Kitasatospora; species Kitasatospora sp. MY 5-36. The sequence continues at coordinate 716 of NZ_LFVW01000372.1, read as the reverse complement.
GCGATGAAGAACGCCCGCCAGGAGCTGACCTCGCTGCTCAGCAAGGACGTCTCCACCTGGAGCTGGGGCCGCCTGCACAAGCTGGAGCTGCGCGAGCAGACCCTCGGCACCGACGACTCCTCGATCGCCTCCGGCGCGGTGCACAAGCTGCTCAACCGCGGCCCGTACCGGCTCTCCGGCGGCTCGGCGGCGGTCGACGCGGCCGGCTGGAACGCGGCGGCCGGCTACCAGGTGGACTGGATCCCGTCGATGCGCATGGTGGTCGACCTGAACGACCTCGACTCCTCGCGCTGGGTCAACGTCGGCGGCGCCTCCGGCCACGCCTTCCACGACAACTACAACGACCAGACCGACCTCTGGCTCAAGGGCAAGCTGCTGACCTGGGCCTACACGCCGGACGCGGTCGAGAAGGCCACCAAGCACAAGCTGGTGCTCACCACCGGCTGACGCCCGTACGGCCCGGACACCGGCGGCCCCGCTCCCCCCGAGGGAACGGGGCCGCCGCCGTCTCACCCGAGCCTGCGCACCCCCGAGGGCAGCACGGCCAGGTCCACCGGCCGGTCGTGCGGTTCGGCCGGCACCCGCTCCAGCAGCTCGTGCTCGTACAGCAGCACCGCCAGCACCGGCCGCGCCCCCGCCCGCGCCAGCCGGGCCAGCACCCGGTCGTAGCTGCCGCCGCCCCGGCCCAGCCGCAGCCCGGAGCGGTCCACCGCCAG